>SCTB01000089.1 GCA_004297545.1 Alphaproteobacteria bacterium | reverse complement strand
TGGCAATCGGCTTGTGCATAGCGGCGTTTCCATTTTTACAATCCGCAATCTTCATGTACAACTATTCACAGCCCCTTCAACAGCTCGTTCGATGCGACACTGCTGAAGGCCTGAAAGACGCGGAATGCCAATTACGCCTCGCTCATGAAGTAACCTTCAAATCGTATTTAAGAGCTGCCGAACAAGGCGATGCCTTCTCGCAACGTAAGGCCGGGCTTGCATACGAAACAGGACAAGGTACGCAACACGACGATGCGCAAGCCCTTAAATGGTATCTCAAGGCCGCAAATCAGGGCGACTTTTACGCCCAATTTTCCGTCAGCAAGATGTACAGGGACGGCAGAGGCGTCGAGAAAAACCATACCGAAGCCTGCTTTTGGATGAAAATCGCCGTGCAACACGATAAAAATTATCTTTCCGCTGATGAAGCTTCATGCCAACCGCTGTCACCAGAAAAACTGATCGACGTCAATGCGCGCGTGAAAGCATGGTCAGAGTCATCCCTCCCTTCCCATCCGCAGGATAGATGACAACAGCCATTCTTCTGGATGATTAATAAAGCCCGCCCAGCCCCGTATTCACGCTCTCGCCGACGTTGGTGACGTCGGAGACGGTCGAGACGCCCTCGCCCGTGAACATCATCGGCTCGTCGCCCGGCTCGGTGCCGGCGATGAAGGCCTCGAGGATGGTCTTTTCGTCTTCCGGCTTGGAGCGCGTGCCGGTGGCCGGGTTGATGGAGACGAGGCGGATGCCTTCGGGCACGCGGAAGGGCACGGGCGGCGTGTCTTTCAGCGCCTTTTCCATGAACTCCTTCACGATCGGCACGGCCACATGGCCGCCCGATTCCTGGCGGCCGAGGTTCTTGGGCTCGTCGAAGCCCACATAGGTGCCCACGATGATATCGGGGGTGAAGCCGATGAACCAGGCGTCCTTGAAGTCGTTTGTCGTGCCGGTCTTGCCCGCGACGGGCCGGCCGATGTCCTTGATAGACGTCGCCGTGCCGCGCTGCACCACGCCTTCCAGCATGGAGATAATCTGGTACATGAAGCGCGGGTCGGCGATCTGCTCGCGCATGTCGGGGATGTCGGGCGCGGACTGCTTGTTCCACGGCACCAGCGGCCCGCAGCCCACGCAGGGGCGGGAATCGTGCACATAGATCGTTTTCCCGTCGCGGTCCTGGATGCGGTCGATGATGGTGGGCGTGATTTTCTTGCCGCCGTTGACGAAGACGCTGTAGGCCGACACCATGCGCAGGAGCGTCGTGTCGCCCGCGCCGATGGCCATGGAGAGCATCTGCGGCAGGTTGTCGATGACGCCGAACTTGTTGCAGATGTCGGCGACCTTGTCCATGCCGACATAATTGGCGAGGCGGATGGTCATGAGGTTGCGCGACTTTTCAAGCCCCACGCGCATGGTCGTCGGCCCGCCGTAGTCTTCGGAGTAGTTCTGCGGCCGCCACTTGGCCTGTCCCGGCCCCTGGTCGAGCACGAAAGGCGCATCGAGGATAAGCGTGGCCGGCGTGAAGCCGGCTTCCAGCCCCGCGAGATAGACGAAGGGCTTGAAGGCGGAGCCCGGCTGGCGGATGGCCTGCGAGGCGCGGTTGAACTGGCTCATTTCATAGCTGAAACCGCCTGCGATGGCGAAGACGCGCCCCGTATGCGGGTCCATGACGATGATGCCTCCCTCGACGTTCGGGATCTGCTTGAGCCAGTAAACCGGGCGGTCCTTGTCCTGCTCCCCGGAATCTTCGGTAAGCCAGACATCGCCTGTCTTCAAAAGGTCGCTGACTTTCGAGGGGGCGGACTCACCCTTGCGCCTGGCCCATTTCATCTTGTTGAAGGTGATCACCGCCTTCGTGCCGTCGCGCAACCCGATGGCGGCTTCCTTGTCGCCCGTCTCGAGAATAACCGCCGCCTTCAGGTCGCCCGTTCCCGGCGGGTCATCGACCTTGGCGAGCGCGTCCTGCCAGTCCTTGATGTCGATATGCGCAATGAATTCGCTGTGCAGCCCGTGGCGCATGTCGTATTCCTCAAGCCCGTGGCGCAGCGCCTCTTCGGCGACTTTCTGGTAGGCGGGGATCATGGTCGTATGCGCGATGAGTCCGCCTTCATAAAGGCCCTTTTCGCCGTAGAGCTCGTCCAGCTTGCGGCGCACCTCTTCGGCGAAATACGGGTGGTTCACGTACTGGTCGCTGTCGCGGCGGATGACGGTGATCGGTCTGGCCTTGGCGGCCAGCGCCTCTTCCTTGCTGATGTACTCGTTTTCCAGCATATTGGCGATGACGGAGTCACGCCGGTCGAGGGCCGCGGCGTAATGCCGCCCGGGATCGTAATCGCTGGGCGCCTTGGGCAGGCCGGCCAGGAAAGCCGCTTCCTCGATGTTCAGCTGGTCGAGCGGCTTGTTGAAATACTCAAGCGACGCGGCCGCGATGCCGTAGGAGCGGGCGCCCAGGTAGATCTGGTTGAGATAAAGCTCGAGGATCTTGTCTTTCGACAGCGTCTGCTCGATGCGGAACGAAAGAATGACCTCCTTGATCTTGCGGCTGAACTTCGCCACCTTGTCGCCGCGCTCCGACGCGAGGTCGTCCTTCAGGAGAAAGTTCTTCGCGACCTGCTGCGTAATGGTGGAGGCGCCCTTCATGCGCTTGCCGGGGTGCAGAAGGTTGTCGACGACGGCGCGCAGGATGCCGACCGGGTCGACGCCCTTGTGGCTGTAAAAATTCTTGTCTTCCGCCGACATGAAAGCGTGGATGACGAGCGGCGGCACGTCGGCGACGGGCACGAAGACGCGCTTTTCCGCCGCGAATTCCGCCAGCAGGCGGCCGTCGCTGGCATAGGCGCGCGTGACGATCGGCGGCTGGTAGTTGGAGAGCGCGCTGAAATCCGGCAGGTCGCGGCCGAAATAGAACAGCACGACGACAATCACGCCAACCGCGCCGATGAGGCCCAGCAGCGCGACGGAGAACAGCGTCATGAAAAGGCCGGAGAACCAGCCCGGTCCGCCGCGCTTCGGCTTTTCCGGCTTGGGCTTGGGGTCGGACGGCGGCGGCGCGGCCTTTGCCTTCTTCCCGGGCTTGCGGTTCGGGTTCGCGTCGGGATTGGCGGCAAGGTCACCCATGATGTCAGATCTCCATCTTGATGGGGCCGGTTGCCGAGCCTTTGATAAACTGCTCCACGTAAAGATTGCCCGAATGGTCGATGTCTTTTGCATTGCCGTGCCAGATAATCTGTCCCTTATAAATCATGGCGATGCTGTCAGCGATCTTGCGCGCGCTCGCCATGTCATGCGTGATCGAAAGCGTGGTGGCCCCAAGGCCCTTGCTCGTCTCCACGATCAGGTCGTTGATGACATCGGCCATGATGGGATCGAGGCCGGTCGTCGGCTCGTCGAAGAAGATAATTTCGGGGTTCGCCGCGATGGCGCGGGCGAGGCCCACGCGCTTTTGCATGCCGCCCGACAGTTCCGCCGGAAGCAGGTCTCCCACGCGCGCCGGGAGACCCACGGCGTTGAGTTTTTCGATGGCGATGTCGCGCGCCTGCTTGCGATCCATCTTGCGGCCCTGAATCAGGCCGAAGGCGACGTTTTCCCATACGGGCAGGCTGTCGAACAGCGCGCCGCCCTGGAACAGCATGCCGAACTTCTTCATCAGGTCGTCGCGCTCGCGGCCCTTGGCGTGGGTGATTTCCTTGCCGTCGACCTTGATGGTGCCCGTGTCGGGAGAGATGATGCCCAGCACGCATTTGATCATGACGGACTTGCCCGTGCCGGAGCCGCCGATGACGACGAGGGACTTGCCGCGCTGGATGGAGATGTCGATGCCGCGCAGCACCTTGTTGCTGCCGAACGACTTGTGGACGCCACGCAGTTCGAGCTTCGTTTCGTTCGCCGCTGCCGTCTTTCCCGCCGCCATGCTATTTCCCCGCGAAGAAGAGCTGCGTGAGGAAGTAGTTCACGATGAGGATCAGGATGGAGGCAGAGACGACGGCATTCGTCGTGGCGGCGCCGACGCCCTGGGCGCCGCGCTGCGAGTTAAAGCCGTTGTAGCAACCCATGAGCGTCACGATAAACCCGAATGCCGCGGCCTTCCAGAGGCCGGAAATCACATCGTCGGCGGTCAGGTATTCCCAGGTCTTGTGCAGGTAGTTTTCGGGGCCGAAGCCCAGCTTGTAGACGCCGACGAGATAGCCGCCGAACACGCCGATCACGTCGCCCACCAGCACAAGGGCGGGCAGCATCAGGGTGCCGGCGAGAATGCGCGGGGCTATCAGGTATTTAAATGGGTTGGTGGAAAGCGTCGTCAAGGCGTCGATCTGCTCGGTCACGCGCATGGTCCCTATCTCCGCCGCAATGGCGGCGCCGACGCGCCCCGCGACCATCAGGCCCGCCAGCACGGGCGCAAGTTCCCGCGTCACCGACAGCACGACGACGGTCGCCACGGCCCCTTCCGCAGAAAAACGCGAAAACCCCGTATAGCTTTGCAGCGCCAGCACCATGCCGGTGAACAAGGCCGTCATGCCGACGACGGGCAGCGAGTAATAACCGATATCAATGAGCTGGCGCACGAACAGCCGCGCGAAAAACGGCGGCGCGAAACAGTGATAGATGCCCTGCGCCGCGAAACGCGACAGGCTTCCGACCGCGGCGAAAAAGTTCAGGAAGGTATGGCCGAGCTTCTGCATCCCGTCGAGCGGAGACCAGAATTGCGGCGCGCCTTGAGATTTTTCCTGATCCGCCGTATTCATGCCGTCATGCGCCCGTGTAGCTTCGCTGGTATCTTTTGCCAAGGCTTGTGAGTATTTCATATCCAATCGTGCCTGCCTGTTCTGCCACCTCGTCCACGGTCTGCCCCGGCCCGATGATTTCCGCCCAGTCGCCCGCGCGGGGCTGGACGGAAAGCGTCGTCGTATCGACGATGATGGTATCCATCGATACCCGGCCGATCACCGGGCATTTTTTTTCGCCAATAACAACCGCGCCGCGGCCGGTGAGGCTGCGGAGATATCCGTCTGCATATCCTACTGAAACCGTGGCGCAATTTGCAGGGGGAACTACCCTGTAACTGGCACCGTATCCAACGGTCGATGATATGTCAATGAGACGCGTCTGGAGGATGCGTCCTTTAAGCGTCACCGTCCCCTGCATGGGGTTTTCCCCCTCGTTGAAGGGTTTAATTCCATAAAGCGCGCAGCCTGGGCGGGCGAGGTCGAAATGGTAGTCTGGTCCTAAGAAAATCCCCGCCGAATTCGCGAAGCTGAGCCGGGAGGGGGTTGGGAGGGCCTTTGTAAGCGTCCTGAGCAGTGTTAGTTGCGCGTTGTTATGGGGGTGTTTAGGCTCGTCTGCACAGGCGAGATGGCTCATGATATAGCGTATATCAAGGGCTTGTAACGCGGTTTTATCGCTGAAGAGCCTTGTCGCCTCCCTGGCGGACAGACCCAGCCTGCTCATCCCGGTATCGACGTGAAGCAGGGCCGGATGGCGCTTGTTGCCGGCTTTGCAGACGCCGCTCCAGTAGTTGAGGTCGTCCAGGCTGTTCAGTACAGGCACGAAGTTACCCTCTATAAAGGCCTTCGCCTCCGCGCCCCAGGGGCCATTCAGCACGTATATTATAGCGTCTTTCTCGGGCAGGGCATGGCGCAGGACGGCGGCCTCCCCGAAATGGGCGACGAAAAAATGGCGGCAGCCCTGATCGAAGAGGGCGCGGGAAACCGGCCCCGCGCCGAGGCCATAGGCATCCGCCTTCACGACCGCGGCGCAATCCGCCCCGCTTTTCAGCTTTTTCTTCAGCAGCAGGTAATTGCGCGCAATGGCGTCAAGGTGGATTTCGAGCGTCGAAAGCGGGCCTGCGTAGACGTTCATGGCTATTCGTTATTTTCGACGGTGTAGTTCGCAAGGTTGCTGAAGCGCGTGAATTCGCCTTCGAACTGCAGCTTCACCGTCCCGATCGGGCCGTGACGCTGCTTGGCGATGATGCATTCGGCGACATTGTGGCAGTTTTCCAGACGCTGGCGCCAGTGCGCGTGGTCTTCGTTGAATTTTTCCTGGCTCTGGTTCTGGCCCTGCGCCGGTTCCTCGCGCTCGAGGTAATATTCCTCGCGATAGACGAACATGACGACGTCGGCGTCCTGCTCGATGGAGCCTGATTCACGCAGGTCGGAGAGCTGCGGGCGCTTGTTGTCGCGACTTTCGACGGCGCGGCTGAGCTGAGAGAGCGCGAGCACGGGGATGTTCAGTTCCTTCGCGATGCCTTTCAGGCCGCGCGTGATTTCGGAGATTTCCTGCACGCGGTTGTCCTGCCCGCCGCGGCCGCCGCCCGACGCCAGCTGGAGGTAGTCGATGACCAGCAGCCCCAGGTTATGCTGGCGCTTGAGCCTGCGCGCGCGCGTGCGGATGGCCGCGATGGTCAGGCCCGGCGTGTCGTCGATGAACAACGGCATCTGCGAGATGTCCTGGCTGGCATGAACGAACTTGCCGAAGTCCGTGTCGCTGACCTCGCCGCGGCGGATGCGGTCGGAGGAAATGCTGGTAGCATCGGCCAGAATACGCGCCGACAGCTGCTCGGCGGACATTTCAAGCGAGAAGAATCCGACGACGGCGCCTTCCTTGCCTCCGGTTTCGAAATACCGGCTCGCGGCCTTGAAGGCCATGTTGGTGGCGAGCGCGGTCTTGCCCATGGAGGGGCGTCCGGCGAGGATCAGCAAATCCGAATTCTGGAAGCCGCCCAGCTTGCGGTCGATATCGGTCAGCCCCGTAGTGACGCCGGTGATGGATCCTTCCTTTTCATACGCCAGCTGCGCCTGTTTTATCGCGTTGGTCAGCGAATTGCCGATATGCGTGAAGCCGCCCTTGAAATCGCCCGCGGTCGCAAGGTCGAACAGGCGGCGCTCGGTGCGCTCGATCTGCAGCTTGGCCGAATCCTCGACTGTGTGGTCATAGGCCTCGTTCACGACCTCTTCGCCCAGGGTCACCAGGGCGCGGCGCAGGTGCAGCTCGTAAATCGTGCGCCCGTAATCCTCGACGTTCACGACGCTGATGACATGCGCGGCGAGGTCGGCAAGATACTGCCCGCCGCCGACGTGGCTTAAGTCCTGGTCTTTCTCGAAATAGTTTTTCAGCGTGATGGGGCTGGCATCCTGCCCGCGCTCGACGAAGGTCACGATCGCGCCATAGATTCGCCCATGGACCGGATTGTAGAAATGCTCGTGTTTGAGGAATTCCGATACCTTTTCGAGCGCCCGGTTATTGACGAGCAGCGCGCCCAGCAGGGCCTGTTCGACCTCCTCGTTATGCGGCATAACGCGGTATTCCGGCTCCGCGGAACCGCGGGCCTTGGCGATGTCGGAAATTTTCAGGGCGTCAGCTGTCATAAGGGCATCAACCTATCAAAAGAATCGCTTGGGTGAAACGGCGCAATCGCTAAAATGGAACGCAATTTCTCAACCGCCAGACCATTTCGAATTCTTCTTTTGCTTCAATCATCTGTTGAACTTATGTAAACCTTAATGCCGCCATGATAAAATTGAACTATATCAAACGGAAACCAGGACACCCGCCATGACGGTCAACCTGATAGACCCGTCCGAGATTTCCCATTTCCTGCGCCTGCAGGCGGAGGGCGACGCCGAGCTGGCGGGCTGGCTGGAACTGGCTTTAAGCAAGTCCTTGAGACGCCGCGAAAGGAGCGCGTCCGAAATCCTGGACCTGCCGCCCGACGCGCCGGAATGGCTGCGCCGGAAATGGAACGACGGCGGGCCTTTTCATTGCTTCCGGCCGGACGCCGAGCTTGCAGACCACGTGCGCCATGTCCGCGACTGGCTGGTCGCGGCGAGGGCGGAGAACGCGCCCTTCTTAAAACGCGTCAACGCGCAAGGCCAGCCCCTCAAGCTGCTCAACCTCGACCTTGCGGCCGCGTGCCATGCGGCGGACAAATATTTCGAGCGCCTGAACCGCCTGGCGCCAGGCGCAGAGGCCGATGACGGCCATGCCGCCACCGTCATGAATTTCGCAGGCGGCTATCGCATCGTGCAGATGCTCACGCCCGAGGCGCTGAGGGTCGAAGGACGCAAGATGGGCACCTGCGTCGGCACACAGGGCGGCCGGCTTTTGAGCGGCGAAGCGACGTTCTACTCCCTGCGCGACGGCCGCAACGAGCCGCATGCGACGCTGGCGCGCCTTAAGACCAATGTTCTTTCCGAGTGCAAGGGAAGGCACAACCGTCCCGTGCTCGCGAAATACCTGCCGCCGATCATGTCCTTCCTGCGGGAGATGAAAATATCCCTGCAACGCTATTCGCGGGATCTGAACAACCTTTTGCAGGATACAAGCGGCGAATTGCATATCCTCACATCCCTGCCCTCAACCTTCGCCTGGCGGGATTCGCTGGAAATCCGCGACAACGACGATCTCGGGCACTTGCCGCTCGACCTCACCGTGCAGGGGAACTTCATGCTGCACGGCTGCCATCACTTAAAGGACATGGGCCATTGGCTGACCGTCGCCGGCAATCTGGAGGTGCGCGGCTGCCCGCGCCTGCATGCGCTGGCGCGCGACACAAAAATCGGCGGGTCGCTGATGCTGGACGACTGCGGTATCGAGCGCCTCTCCCACAACCTTTCCATCCGTGATTCGCTGATCATCTCGCGCTGCCCCCGCCTCATCGAAATCCCGCCGCCCCTGCAGGTGGATCATTCACTGGTCCTGCGCCATTGCCCGGGGCTCTCAAAGCTGCCCGAGGGGCTGATGGCGGGACGCGATCTTGAAATCACGCGCTGCCCGCATCTGCTGCGGCTGCCGGACAACTTCCGCGTCGGCGGCAGGATTGTCACCGATCTCGGCGTCTTCACAAATGCCGACAGCGCGCGCGCCGCCTTCGCCGCGACGTTCGGCGCCAGGCGCCAGTCGTTTTGATGAAGCCCCCCAAAAAAACAGCCCGCCGTTTGACAAGGCGGGCTGTTTTGTATTGGTATCGGATAGCGCCGATTAAGCGACGGTTTCCTCTTCGGCCGCAGGGGCTTCGGCAGCGGCTGCTGCTTCGGCTGCGAGACGGGCCTTTTCCTCGGCTTCGACCTTCTTGATCGCTTCCTCGGCCAGGCTTTTCGCTTCCTGTTCGGCGGTCTTGCTGATGAGCGCCTCGCCTTTTTCTTCCTGGATTTTGGCCTCTTCCTGGGAACGGGCGATGTTGATGGTCACTTCGACCGTCACTTCCGGATGGAGGCTGACTTTCACGGGATAGAGGCCCAGCAGTTTATAGCTGCGGTCCATGCGGACTTGGGCACGGTCGACCTTGAAGCCCGCTTCGACGATGGCGTCCGCGATATCGCGCGCGGAAACCGAACCGTAGAGCTGGCCGGCTTCGGAAGCCTGGCGGATGATCGCGACATGGATGCCGTCGACCTTCTTGCCCAGCTTCTCGGCTTCGCCGCGCTTCTTGATGTTTTCGGCTTCGAGATGTTTCTTCTGCGTCTCGAAATAGGCCACGTTGTCCTGCGTCGCGCGCAACGCCTTGGAGCGCGGCAGCAGGAAGTTGCGGGCGTATCCCGCCTTTACGTTGACGACTTCGCCCATCTGGCCGAGGTTTTCGACGCGTTCTAAGAGAATGACTTGCATGTTCTGTACTCCTTTTCCCGCTTAGCCGGCCACATAGGGCAGCAGCGCGAGGAACCGGGCGCGCTTGATTTCGCGGGCCAGTTTGCGTTGCGCCTTCTGCGAGACGGCGGTGATGCGCGAGGGCACGATCTTGCCGCGCTCGGAGATATAGCGGCCGAGCAGCTTGGGATCTTTATAATCGATTGCGGGCGCGTTCTTGCTCGAGAAGGGGCATGTCTTGCGGCGCTTGAAGAACGGACGGCGTCCGCCGCCGCCTGCGCCCTGAGGACGGCCTTCGCCGGAGGGTTTGCGATCCCCGTAGGATGATCTTTTTTCGAAAGCCATTATTCAGCTCCTTCTGCTTTGGATTCTTCACGGGGGGTAAAGCTGCGCTCGCCGCCTTCGCCGCGGTCACGGGAGAAGCCGCCGCGATCTCCGCGGTCGCCTCTGTCGCCCCGATCACGGGAGAAGCCGCGGTCGCGGCCAAAACCGCCTTCGCGGTCGTCGCGGTCGTCTTCGGAATGCTTCAGGATGGCCGAGGGGCCTTCCGGGAGCTTTTCGATGCGCACGGTCATGTAACGCAGCACGTCTTCGTTGATGCGCATGTTGCGCTCCATCTCGACCACGGCGGAAGCCGGGCCTTCGATGTGCAGCAGCGTATAGTGGCCTTTGCGGTTTTTCTTGATTTTGTAAGCGAGGTTGCGAAGACCCCAGCTTTCGGTCTTTTTGACTTCGCCGCCGCTCGAGGCGACGATTTTGCCGAAGTCCTTGGCAAGATCTTCCGCAGCCTTGGCGGAAATGTCCTGCCGTGCGATGAACACGGTTTCGTAGAGAGCCATTTTTGTTTCCCTTGGTTGTTAGGCAGCCCGCCGCTGCACATTTTCATGCCAGCCGCACGGACCAGAGCTGACGGGATCATTCCCGCCAGCGGGTCTTTAGTACCGAGTGGTTATATATGGATTCAGGCCTGAAACACAAGGTTTTTCGGTATCAAAGGCCCCTGAAAGCCGTTTTATTTGCGGAAAGTGGCGCCTTTTGAAACTTTGTTCTTGTATTTATTTTCATAATATATTAATATTCTCGAACAAAAACAGGGACATTGAATGGTCAAGCAGCCTAAAGATTCTTGCGATGGCGTACTCTACGACATGGATTTCCGCTTCCGCGGCGCAGGGATCTATGGCGACCATTTTTATAACCAGTTCTTCCTGGATGCAGACGGCTGCTTCCACATGGATGACGGTCCCGCCTTTATCGATGGCGAGGGCAACAGGTTGTGGTTCACCCATGGCCTCCGCAATCGCAAGGGAGGCCTGCCGGCCTATGAGGGCAAAAACGGCGACCGCGCCTGGTACGAAGACGGTGTTTTTCACCGCGAAGGCGGACCCGCCATCGTCTATGCCGAGGGCAATGAGGAATGGTGGATCAAGGGCAGCAAGCTGGAGGAGGCCGAGATTAAGGGATATAAGGAGTGGCTGACGCTCGGCAAAGGCACAGCTTTCGGGCACTATCTCCTTCATAAAGAAATGATAGAGAATATCGAGGGCATCGTCGCTGAATTCGAAAAGGGGCTTGCGAAGCCGCTCAAGCCGATGAAACCCCTGCCCTCCTTTCCAAGGTAAATTTCATGGCTGCGGTACCCGACCATTACGTCCTCGACGACGGCACCGAGCGCTGGGAAGTGGACCACATGCTTCATCGCGACGGCGGCCCCGCCCTGATTTTCCCGGACGGCACGAAAACCTGGTACCGGCACGGCGTCATCCATCGCGACGGCGGCCCTGCGGTCGAAATGGAGCATGGCACAAAGAAATGGTACCAGAATGGCCTGGAGCACCGTGCGGACAGACCCGCCGTCGAGTACGGCGACGGGCGCCCAGGCAAATGGTATTTCCAGGGCAAGCTGCACCGCGAAGACGGCCCGGCGATGGTCGACAGGGCGGGCAAGGAGTTCTGGTTCATTCACGGCCGCGCGCTGGGCGAAGTGGAGGTCGCGGAACGCAAGGAAAAAATCGCCGCCGACCGGCGCCTGAAACAAAGTGAAATAGAAGGTCAGCGTGCGGCCGATATTATCGCGCAGGGCACCCAGCGACCTGTCAAGCCGATGAAACCGCTGAAGTTCGGGTAAAGACCCATGCTATCCCGGAGAAAGCCGGGATCCACGGACTGCTTCCCTCACCCATCATAACTGGCAGCCTGTTCAAAGCTGAATTTGCAAAGTCCGTGGGCCCCGGCTTTCGCCGGGGCGACATTAATGTATTGAAAGCTTGAGCGGTTTGAGGACAACAAGCGGCTTTTCGAGCCCGCCCGTCAGGCTTCCCGCCGTTTCAGCTGTAATCCGCGCGGCCTTTTCGGCGCGCAGGCGGGGTGCATCGGCAATCAGCGCGGCCGCCTCCGGGTGATTATTGACTTCCGCGTACCAGAGCGCGGTTTTATGCGCGTAGCTTTTCTTTGTCACATCCGCGCCCTGCGCGAGAAGTTCGCGGATGACATCAATATTGCCGGGAACCGCCGCCGCCATCAGCGCCGTGCCGCGATGGCCATCGCGCACATCGACGCCCGCCCCCGCTTCCAGCAGCATTCGCACCACGGCAACCTGATTGAACCGCGCCGCCAGCGTCAACGCCGTATCGCCATGGCTGTCCTTGGAATCAATGCGGCTCTTCCCGAATTCTTTCAGGAAGGTCCATATCAGCTTTGAATCCCCTTCCTTCGCCGCCGTCATAAAGCGATCTAAGTCCTGCGGCGAGGGCCCGGGGGTTTTCCTCCCCGCAGAACTCACGGCGATTTCCAGTCGAGGGGCTTGCCGATTTTGTGAATTTGACCGGCGCCGCGGCGCAGAAGATCTCCTGCCGGCGGTTCGGGCATTTGCGGCGGCGGCGCGACGGGCCTGGTCGCCATGCGGGCGCGGATGTTTTGGCAGAGGCGGCTGAAGCGTTCTTTAAGCGTCGTCATAATATATGACCTTCCTCAATGAAATGAGCGGCCCGAGATTAGGCATTCCTCGTCTTTATGTCAACCATGCGGTTACGCCTTGCTGAAGGGGCCAAAGCCGTTTATCAAAAAGGCGCTTTATATCAACTTCCTAAAAGGACATGTCAGAAAAGGACAGGGGCAGATGAGGGCTTTCGTATTTCCGGGTCAGGGCAGCCAGTCGGTCGGCATGGGCAAAGACTTGGCCGAGGCGTTTCCCGTCGCGAAGGAAACCTTTCAGGAAATCGACGATGCCCTCTCCCAGAAACTTTCCAAAATCATTTTCGAGGGGCCGGATACTGACCTGAATCTGACCGAGAACACCCAGCCCGCGCTGATGGCCGTATCGCTGGCCGTCGTACGCATCCTGAAGGCGGGCAAGCCCGACCTGCTCACCCCTGCCAGATGCAAATTCGTGGCCGGCCACAGCTTGGGCGAATACTCGGCGCTGACGGCGGCAGGTTCTTTCAAAATCGCCGATACGGCGCGACTCCTGAAGATACGCGGGCAGGCGATGCAGAAAGCCGTGCCGGTCGGCGTCGGCGCCATGGCCGCCATCCTCGGCCTTGAGCTGCAAGATGTCGCCGCGATTGTGAAAGAAGCCTCCAACAGTGAAATTGTCGCAGCCGCCAACGACAACTCTTTCGGGCAGGTCGTGGTCAGCGGCCACAAGGCCGCCGTCGAAAAAGCCGTGGCGCTCGCCACCGCCAAGGGCGCCAAGCGCGCCATCATGCTGCCCGTCTCCGCCCCCTTCCACTGCGCGCTGATGAAGCCCGCGGCGGATGCGATGCAGACCGCGCTTGCCACCGTCAATGTTTCCGCCCCCTCCGTTCCGCTGATCGCCAATGTGATTGCGGACCAGGTCATCGACCCCGCGCGCATCAAGCAGCTGCTGGTCGACCAGGTGACGGGCATGGTGCGCTGGCGCGAATCCGTACTTTATATGAAATCGCAGGGCGTCACGGAACTGATTGAGCTGGGCGCAGGAAAGGTCCTCAACGGCCTGACCAAGCGCATCGACGGCGAGCTCACCGGCCGCGCGGTCGGCACGCCCAAGGATATCGAGGACTTCGCCGCAACCCTTTAGAAGGGAAATTAAACCCATGTGGTTCATCTATGCCGTCGCCGCGTCGATCCTCTGGGGGATGAGCTACGCGATGCTTGACCAGCTGCTGAAGAAGCTTTCTTTTGCGTCGATTATCGTCACCAGCGCGGTCGCGAGCATGGTTTTCGCGGTGGGACTCGGCATCGTGAACAAGAATTTTTCCGCCGACTGGGAAGTCCTGAAGACGGCGGGCCGCGAGACGAAACTGCTGGCCGCCAGCATCGTCATCTATATCGCCGCCAACCTGTTCATCATGGCCAGCATCAACGCGAAAAATGCGACCATGGCCGCGATGATCGAAATCACCTATCCCCTGTTCACCGCCCTCTTCGCCTGGATGTTCTTCCGCGAAGTGCAGGTGAGCGCGGGGACGCTGGCGGGCGCGGCGCTGATCCTTGCGGGCGTCACCTGCATCTATTATTTTGGCAAAACCATCTAGGAAGAGGAAATGATCATGTTCAATCTTTCAGGCAAGAAAGCCCTTGTGACGGGCGCCTCGGGCGGCATCGGCGGCGCGATCGCGAAGGCGCTGCATGCGCAAGGGGCGGAAGTGGGTTTGAGCGGCCGCAATGTCGAGGCCTTAACCAGGCTCGCCGCCGAAATCGGCTCCCGCTGCCATGTGCTGCCGGGCGACCTGAACACGGCGGAAGCGGCTGATGCGCTAATGAAAGCTGCTGAAGAAAAGATGGGCCAGGTAGATATTCTCGTCAATAACGCGGGCCTGACCAAGGACGGGTTGTTCATGCGCATGAAGGACGAAGATTGGCAGATCGTGCAGGACGTGAACCTGACCGCGCCCTTCCGCCTGACGCGCGCGGCCGTGCGCGGCATGATGAAGCGCCGCTGGGGCCGCATCATCAATATCACCTCCGTCGTCGGCGTGACGGGCAACCCGGGACAGGCCAATTACTGCGCCTCGAAAGCCGGGATGATCGGCATGAGCAAGTCGATGGCGGCCGAAGTCGCCTCCCGCGGCATCACCGTCAACTGCGTCGCCCCCGGCTTTATCGCGACCGCCATGACCTCGGCGCTCAACGACGAGCAAAAGGCCAAAATCAACGCCACCATCCCCGCCGGCGCCATGGGCACCTCCGAAGACATCGCCGCCTCCGTCGTCTACCTCGCCAGCGAAGAAGCGAAATACGTGACGGGCCAGACGCTGCATGTGAACGGCGGGATGGCGATGATTTGATGAAACGCGCGACTACATAAGGAATTCCCCATGCCCGAAACAATTCTGCTGGTCGATTACGAGAACGTGAAAGATACGGGGCTGAAGTCCCTGCCCGCGCATGATCGCGCGCTGATGTTTGTGGGCAAGGGGCAAAAGCCGAAGCTTGATTTCATCAAGGGCGCGCTCGACAAGGGCGCGCGGCTCGACCTTATCCAGGTGGCCGAACAGGGGCGGAACAACCTCGACTTTTATATCGCCTTTTATCTGGGCAAGACGCTGCAGGAAGAACCCAACGCGCAGTTCGTGGTGTTTTCCAGGGACCACGATCTCGACCCGCTGCTTGCGCACTTAAGAAAGCGCGGCATTCCCTGCGCGCGCAAGGAGCCGGCAACTTCTGCGCCCGCCGTGAAGGCGGCCCCGCCCGCGCCGCCAAAGCCCGCCGCACAGAAGCCGCGCGTGAAAAAAGCCGCCACGCCCGCGCCGGAAAAGAGCCCCCATGCCGACGCGGCGAAGTTCCTGGCAAAGGCGGGCAAGCGTCAGCCCAAGGCCAAGGAGGCGCTCATCAATTCCCTGATGAACCACCTGAAGCAGGACAAGCTGGCCATCGAGCGCATCGTCGACGGCCTGATAGAGGCGCGCGTCATTGCGATTTCGAAGACGGATAAAGTGACTTACCTGTGAAGTCTCCCTAAGAAACCGCCATCGCCATCGCAATGATTTTAAACGGTAATTTCTTCTCTATTGACATAATATAGACGTTAATATTATTATGCCCGCTGAACGGAGGTCGGCGGTTTTGGCGTATTTAGGCGACATCTTCAGACGGGCGTCTTTCCCAGGGAATGAATGGGTCGCGAAGTACTTCGATTTCTGCGAGGAGATCGGCAAAACCGTTACTCTGCAGAATTATTTCCATCCCGAACTCTTCCCCAAAAACGGCAGCCTGCGCGGGCTGAAGCGCCTCAGCATGGAGCAACGCACGCAGATGCTGGCCGACAAGATGATCCGCGCGTGGCAGGTCGCGCCCAATCCACGCGAAATAGAAATGCTGCTGAAAGCGGGCGTCAATACCGAATACATCCACCCGCAGGCGGAAGGCTGCACGCTGCTGGGCTATGCGGCGCGGCGGGGATATGTGGATTGCGTCGACGCGCTGCTGCGCCACGGCGCCGATATGGGGGCCAAGGCCCCGAACACCCTTACACCGTTTCAGCAGGCCGCTTACATGGGACAGGCCCGCGTCATGGACATCATGCTGTCCCGTGGCGCCGATCTTTCCCAGCGCACGGAAATAGGCATGACGCCGCTGATGCTTATTGTCAACGGGCTGGGCGGCCCCGACAACCGGCGCAGCGCCCTTGAGCTTTTGCTCGCACGCGGGGTATCGATCGAAGACAAGGATAACGAAGGCCGGACGGCGATGGACTGGTTCAACTGCAACCGCTGGACGTTCCAGTCGATGGGCTGGAAAGAAACATGGGCGGAGCCTCTTTTAAAGATTGTAAAGGAGGCTGAAGACAGCAAGCGCCGGCAAGAGGCGACGCAAAGACTCATAAAGACCATACGCAACATCGGAACGCCGGGCGGCGGCGCGCCGGACCCCAAGGCGCTGCAACGGTATATCGACGATGGCGCGGATATCGAGCATGTGGACGACTTCTGGGGCGATACGGCGCTCGGCATCGCCGCCGGCTATAACATGAAAGAAACCTGCGAGATTCTGCTGAATGCAGGCGCGAACCTGTTTTTCCGCGACAAGCGCGGCAGCACCCCTTTCATGAGCACGGCCGTCAACGGCTATGAGGAGCTGATGAAAATCTTCATCGCCCGCGGCGCGGACGTGAACGAGCGCGATGCGAAGGGCGAGACCGGCATCATCCAGGCCACGCACCGGGGCTGCCGCACCGGGGTCATCAAAATCATGCTGGAACACGGCGCCGAGGTGAACGTGGGGGATGAGACCGGCAAGACCGCCTTTGATTATTGCGAAGACGGCAAAAAGGACGACCGCTATTACAGCCCTCGCGGGAATGGCATGGAGGTTTACACGGAACTCGGGCAGATTTTATGCGCCGGGGCGCATCGGCGGCTGCTTGAAAAGGCAACCGACGGGAATTTTGCGACGCCTGGGCTCGAGATGATAAAAAAGCTTGCCGGCGACAATATCCATATGAAAGATGCCCACGGCTGGACGCCCTTCCTGTGGGCCGCGCACCAGGGCGACATTGAAGCAATGAAGCTGCTGCTCGACAAAGGCGCCAACCTGCAGGCCACCGAAAACACCGGCAAGAATGCGCTGATGCTGGCCGTCTACCCGGAGTTGCATGTCGAAGCCGCCCGGTTTCTGATGGATCGCGGCATCTTCGCTGACCTGCAGGACCAGCAGCGCCGCTCGGCGCTCGACTGGGCCAAGGCAGTCATCGGCGACAAGAACGGCAAGACCCTCGGCAGGCCCAAAGCCGAAGCCCTGAAGGAATTCCAGAGCGCCTATGAGCCCGTAATGAAGAGCCAGTCGCTCGATCAGTACCACAGCGGGTTGCGCGCGCCCGTGACGCTATCCAGAAGACTGCGGTTTAAGGGCCCTGAATAATTGAATAATTAACGTCTTGTATTCATTGACCCCGATGCGCCCTGCCACAAGACCTCTGGATTTCTTCCATATCCTGCGCTATCTATCCCCTTCACGCTGGGCATCTGGTGATTATGGCAATAGAAAACTTTGCGGTTTGCCAGCGCAAAAATTGTGTGATACTTAGACCTTCACACTGAACGAGTGAACAAGTTTAACGTAAACCGAACGAGGATTTGATATGAGCAACATCAACGAACGCGTCAAGAAGATCGTGGTAGAGCACCTCGGCGTCGACGGCGCAAAAGTCACCGACAACGCCAGCTTCATCGACGACCTGGGCGCCGACAGCCTGGATACGGTCGAGCTCGTGATGGCCTTCGAAGAAGAGTTCGGCATCGAGATTCCCGATGACGCGGCGGAAAAAATCCAGACCGTGAAAGACGCCATCGCGTTCATCCAGCAAAACGCAAAAGCCGCCTGATAGGTTTTTGTGACACCAGTTACAAATGGCCCCGTTTCCTTTCGTTAGGATGGGGCCATTTTCTTAAGAAGAAAATTTGGGCAGGAAACTTGAATGAGACGCGTCGTCGTGACGGGCATGGGGATTGTCAGCCCGCTGGGCCTCGGGCTCGAGCATAACTGGAAAGCCATTACGGCAGGCAAGTCCGGCCTGCGCAAAATAAAGTCCTTCGACGCCTCAGACCTGCCCTCGCAGGTGGCGGGCGAAGTGCCGCGCAAGACGGAGACGGAAGACGGCCCCGGCTATCTCGATATCGGCAAATATATCGAGCACAAGGAACAGAAGAAGATGGATACCTTCATCCACTACGGCTATGTCGCCGCGGTGGATGCCGTGGAGGATTCGGGCTGGAAGCCGCAAGACTACGACGGCCAGTGCCGCACCGGCGTGCTGCTCGGCTCAGGCATCGGCGGGCTGATTAACATCCAGGACACTTCCATCATGATGCAGGAGAAGGGGCCGCGCCGCATCTCGCCGTTCTTTATCCCCTCCTCGCTCATCAATCTTATTTCGGGCCAGGTCTCCATCCGCTATGGATTCAAAGGACCCAACCACGCGGTCGTTACGGCCTGCGCGACCGGCAGCCACGCCATCGGCGATGCGGCAAGATTAATCGCTTGGGATGACGCCGATGTGATGGTCGCGGGCGGCGCGGAAGCGGCGATCTGCCGCGTGGGCGTGGGCGGTTTCGCCGCCTGCCGCGCGCTCTCCACCGGATACAACGAAACACCCGAAAGGGCCTCGCGCCCCTTTGACAAGGGCCGCGATGGATTCGTCATCGGCGAAGGCGCCGGCGTCGTCGTGCTGGAAGAATACGAGCACGCGAAAAAGCGCGGCGCAAAAATCTATGCCGAGGTCATCGGCTACGGCCTCTCGG
This sequence comes from Alphaproteobacteria bacterium, assembly GCA_004297545.1. Taxonomy (GTDB): domain Bacteria; phylum Pseudomonadota; class Alphaproteobacteria; order Micavibrionales; family UBA2020; genus JAPWJZ01. The sequence goes on along the minus strand of SCTB01000089.1, from coordinate 24,152 downwards.
GCGATGCCTATCACGTGACGTCGCCTTCCGAAGACGGCGACGGCGGTTTCCGCGCCATGAAGGCCGCGATGAAGCGCGCGGGAGTCGGCCCTGAGCAGATCGAATACATCAACGCGCATGGCACCTCGACGCCGCTCGGCGACGATATCGAGCTCACCGCCATCAGGCGCATGTTCGGCGAACATATCAAGAAAACCAGCATCTCCTCGACCAAATCCGCCATCGGCCACCTTTTGGGCGCGGCGGGCGCGGTGGAGGCGATCTACAGCGTCATGGCGATAAAAGACGGTTTGCTGCCGCCGACGCTGAATCTCGACGATCCTTCAGACGTTGCGGCGGGGATCGATCTCGTGCCGCATAAAGCCAAACAAAAAAGCGTGAATGTCGCGCTTTCCAACTCATTCGGGTTCGGGGGCACGAACGCCTGCCTTATCTTCCGGAAGGTGTGATGCGTTACGTCGTCCTAGTTCTTATCGCGGCGGGCCTCGGGGTCTTCGCGTTTTACGGATGGATCCAGCAGTCGCTTCAGATGCCGGGCCCGCTGCAGAAAAACACCATCGTCTACATAGAGCCCGGCAGCGGCACCAAAAAAATCGCGGCGCAGCTGTTCGACGAGGGCGCGATTGAATCGCCGTTTATTTTTTCCTGGGGCGTGAAGCAATCGGGCGCAACGCTGAAAGCCGGCGAGTACGAAATCCCCGAGGCGGCGCCGACGCAATCCATCATCGCACTGCTCGATTCCGGCAAGACCTACCAGCGGCGCGTGACCATTCCCGAAGGGCTGACCTCGCAGGAAATCGTCGATCTCGTGAACGCGGCCGAAGTGATGACGGGAAAGGTCGAAACCGTTCCGCCCGAAGGCACGCTGCTGCCCGAGACCTATAACTATTCGCGCGGCGATGCCCGCGAGGCCGTGGTCGAGCGCATGAGCAAGGCGATGAAGACGGCGATCAGCGACCTGTGGTCGAAGCACCAGGAAAACCCTCTTTTAAAAACCTCGGAAGACGCGGTCACTCTGGCTTCCATCGTAGAGAAGGAAACGGCGCTGGCCGCGGAGCGCCCGCGCGTGGCCGGCGTGTTTTTCAACCGCCTGAAAATCAACATGCCGCTGCAGTCCGACCCGACGGTCATCTATGCGCTGACGGGAGGCAAGGCCAAGCTGGGCCGGCTGCTCACGCGAGCAGACCTCGACTATACTTCCCCTTATAACACCTACGGCAATCCGGGCCTGCCGCCCGGCCCCATCGCCAACCCGGGCCGCGCCTCTCTCGAGGCGGTGATGAACCCGGAAACGAACGAATATCTCTACTTCGTCGCCAACGGCACGGGCGGACACACCTTCGCGAAAACGCTGGACGAGCATAACCACAACGTCGCTAAATGGCGCGAAACGCAGTCCCAGCAGAAGCCATAGCCCCTCTCCGGCGCGACAGCCGCCCCCGGAGAGCGTTTTTACCTGATTTGCAAATGGGCCTTTTTCAGGGGTCCGGAGCGCCAGAAGAGGGCCTCGGGAGCACATAATCCGCACATCGTCTGCACGGCCGCTTTTTGCCCCTTCCTAAGCCATCGTTCAAGAATTTTTCTTCACGCCTCCAGCGCCAAAATCGTCTCCGCCAGCTTCTTCAGTTTGCCTTTCCCGGCCTTGTAGCAATAGACCGAGACGGTATCTCCCGATCTTTCGAACTCGTAATAGTCATCGTTGTATTCCTCCGCGAGCGGGACAAGTACACGGGTCAGCTGCGGCGGCGGATCTTTGGCCACGACGACATAGCCGTTGGGCAGCCCGCCCTCCTTCGGGAATTTCTGCAGCAGCTGCCAGTCGCCGTAACGTCCGCCGGGGCGCTGCAGGGAATATTTCATGACGGTTTCCTTGACAAAGGAGTCAAACGTCATGTCGTTGTTGAGCACCGGGGTTTCGCGCTCGACCGGCTCCGAGGTAAATCCCGTCGTATCCGGCATGGCGGTTTCCTTTTCACGGTTCAGGTACAGAAGGACGAAACCGAACAGCAGCTGTGTCCATACCATGCGGGCGTCAAAGAGCAGGCCCCGCTCCACAATGGCGCTCCAATGCGGGTCTTCGGGCAGGTACAACACCTTTACTGTGTCGCCGATTTTCTCGCCGTAAACATTCTGCGTATTATCCCTGAACTTGACGCCCTGCCCGACTTCGGTGGCAAAAAGAACGACGTTCTTCGCGACCACCTTGCCCGATGTGCGGATGCCGTCAGACTTTAGTTCGAAAACATTGAAGCCGAGGTAAAGCCCGATGCAGATAAAAGCGCCTGCAATCACCCGTATGCCCCTGCTCTTGGCTTTTTCCTGTGCGGGGGTGAGCCTGGGTTGCGACATTTTTTATTCCACCTCCGCCCATGCAGAGATAGAAAAGCCCGGTGGGTTCTGCGCAGCGGGGGAGCGGACAACCGTCATTTTGACCGGGACGAATATACTGGTCTTTTTATTTCCGGCGCGCAGCGTCTGGACCAGCACGAAGTGCAGCCGCCACTGATAGATGCCGTCCGTCAGTCCTTCTCCATCGATAAAGGGGAGGGTGAGGGGCGCGGCGGTAAGTATCTGCTGATGCTCAACGACATTCCTGAGCGCGCCCGTGTTCAAAAGCCCCCTCTGATAGCCTTCCCACCCTTCCGGCGTGAAGTCCTTTTGCGACCGGGCGGCGGATTCTTCATAATTATCGAACCCAAACGTCTGGGCGCGCGCCGCGGCTGCCGCGGCCCAAGCCAGCATCGCATCTTTGTCTGTTGACGGTGCGGGCGGCGTGGAGGCTTTTATTTCCTGCAGCCAGCCTTTAACGGAAGTGTCCTCCGCAGCGGAAGACGGCGCTTCGGGCAATTTGTCCTCCAGGATGAATTGCGCGATAGCGACTCCGTCGGCGCTTTCGGCTACGGACGCACGCTCGACCACGAAGTAAAGGTGTTCTATTTGCGTACGCTGGTTGCTGGCGCTTCTGTAATTCGTGAGGACCGGCATCGACAAAACCCAGCGGTATTTTCCTTCCAGCGCCCCTTCCTGGATAATCACCGGCGGCTCCTTGGGCTGTGCGGCGAGAATCATTTTCTGCGCTGTGACCAGATCGATAATGCGTGATTTCTGAGCCCATGACGCAAAGCTTTCCCACCCGGCGTCTGAAAAATGGAGCGAAGCCTGCCGCAGGCGCGGCTCGTAATCGGCATGGCTGAACTTCAGCGCATCGCAGGCCGCCAGCGCCGCCCATGTCAGTAGCGCGGCATGGTCCATGTTCGGTTGGTCGAGCGGGACGGCAGCGGCCGCGGCTTGCGCCGCGGACGGCGGCTTCGGTTCGGCTGTAGGATCGGCGGCGTATGACGGGACAGAAAGAACGAAAAACAGGGAAATGACAAGGAGGATTCTGGACATGGCGAAAAATACCTGGTGATTAAAACTGCCCCATTTTACGCGCAAGGCAGCATGCGGACAACGGTGTATTCCGGGCGGATATTTTCATTTCGTTTTTTTCTTCCTAGAAGGCTTCTTCTTCACTTTCTGCTTCACGGGTTTTTTCTTCGCCGCTTTTTTTGTCTTTGTCTTTTCCGGCGATACCGCAGGCGTCTTTACCGGTTTCCAGGCGCCCACCCGGCTGTCCACCGCCTGCACCTGTTCCGGCGTCAGGTGATCCGCGGATTCCCTGGCCAGCTGCCGGGGCGCGTCCTCCCCGGTATAGGCCGACAGGCTGGACCAGAAATAGGCGGTTTCCCAGTCCTGCTTTACCCCGGCGCCCCGCCGGTAAAGATCGGCCAGGCCGTATTGCGCCGATGTGTCGCCCTGCGTTGCGGCTTTCGCGTACCATTTCGCGGCTTCGTCGTCATCGCGCTCCACGCCGCGACCGGTTTCTCTCAGGAAGCCCATAGCGTATTGCCCGCTCGCATTCCCCTGCTCTGCCGACTTCCGCGACCACTTCGCGGCCTCTGCCCAGTCCTGCTTCACGCCGATGCCCTTGGCGTAATAGCCGCCCAGCAGGTATTGCGCCTCCGCATCGCCCTTTTCCGCGCGCGTTTTCAGGGCGGCGGCGTTCAGCTCATCCGGCGTGCGCGCTTCTTCCCCCCGCGCCGGGGCGCAGAGGAGCAAGGTCAGCGCGAGAAGGAGAACTATTTTCTTCATGCAGCATTGTAGCTTCGGCATGCGGCTGGTGACAACTACAGCCCGAAGAAGGACTTCTTCTTCGGCGTTTCACCCGGCTTTTTCAGCTGCAGCGGCTTTTTGACGACCACCGGCGCCTCGGTGCCGGAGTGGAAGGCCTTGTCGACCGCGGCGTTGAAAGCTTTTTTGAGATTATCCTTGATACGCACGGCCTCTTCGGCCGCATGACGCAGGAGCTCTTTATACGCGGGTGTCTTTTTGAAGGCGCGGTCCTGCTGTTCCTTCTGGATGATCGCAGCCTGTTTGCGGAAGCAGCTTGAGAGGCGGTTGCCGATATTCGCCCAGCCGATGGCGCAGCCGACCGCGCCGGCCGCCCAGATGGCGGGCGCGGAAACCAGACCCGCCATGAGGATAAATGGATTCCCGGTCGCCATGCCGATGCCGCAGAGATACTTTGCCGTGTAATAGCCCCCGGCGAAGAGCGCGACCGCCATGCCGTGATTGACGTGCTTTGAATTCCGGTATAGCCAGCTGTCGCGGTTCTTCACTTTCAGAAGATCTTTTTCGAGTTCCTGATCGGTCTTCTGGTCCAGAGGTTTTGATTTCAGGGGCAGCATGTCAGCCTCAAGAGCTTTAAATGTTCAAAATACTACATAATTTTATTTATTATGTCAAATATTATATAAACCAATAGACATAACGAAATCACGGGCATATATTCCGCTCGCCATGAAAGAGAACCACGATCTCCCCCTGACACAGGCCGGAAAGGACCGCGACCTGTTCTTCTCCTGCCTGCAGGGCGACACCCTGCGCGCCGAGCGTCTTCTGAAGGCGGGGGCGAATGCCTCCACGCGGCAGGCGCGGCAGGATTTTGCCCCGCTCGTTTCGGCGCTTTATGCCGCGGCGGACGCGGACCGGGTTGATTCCGTGCGGCTTCTGCTGCGCCACCACGCGAAGGTCGACGACGGCACGCCCGAAGGGCGCACGCCGCTGATGGCCGCCGTGCGCCGCGGCAACACCGCGATTGCAGGACTTCTGATCGGCGCGGGCGCCAGGACAAATATCTGTTACGGACAGGATACGCTGTTCGACATGGCCGAGAGATGCGACGATCCGGAGCCGATGCTGCGCCTGCTACTGGAAAGGCTGCCCCGGCCGCAACTGAAGGAAATCTTCCTGGAAGCGGCGCGCGATGCGAAACCTGCTGTCATCGGGGTGCTTGCGACGCTGCCCGGCTTTGACGTGGAGGCGCATGATCCCACCGGCAATACCGCGCTGATACTCGCTGCGCAGCACACCGACAACCCGGCGCGCGCCGCGAAAACGGTGCGCCTGCTGCTGGACAGGGGCGCCGTTATTGACGCCGAAAACGACATGAAGGAAACCGCCCTTTCCGCCGCCATGATGAAGCGGCCAGTCCCGGCCGACGCCGTCAAGGCGCTGGTGGAGGCGGGCGCCGATATCACGCGGGAAACGCTGGCCGGAGTCTCCGCGCTCGAGGCCGCGCAGCTCTCCGGGAACGAAGAAATCCTGCCCTGTTTCGAGGCGGCGCGGACGCAGGCGGTCTTGCGCGAGGCAAAGAAATTCTTCGAGGGCACGGGCAATAAAATAACCATCCGCAAACCCCTGCAGACGCGCAAGCCGCCTCATTAAAGCCCTGTTTTTCAGGCGTTTATCTGCCTTACGCAACTTTTAAGCCTTTTTTGCTAAGATGTAATCATGGCTGTCAAGAAAAGCATGGATAGCACGCGTATCGACCCCGATCTCCTGAAGGGCGACAGCCCGTTCAGGAACCGGCTGCTGATCGCCATGCCCAGCATGAGCGAAGGCTTTTTTTCGCGCAGCGTCATCTATATCTGCGCCCACAGCGCGGCGGGCGCCATGGGCATCGTCATCAACCAGAAGCTCCCCGACGTGCAGTTCCACGACCTTCTGTCGCAGCTGCACCTGCCGAAATCCCAGCTGATCGTGCAGCCCATCGTGCATTTCGGCGGCCCCGTGGAATCAGGCCGGGGCTTCGTCCTGCATTCGACGGATTTCATGCGCGAGGATACCGTGCGCATCAACGACAACATGTGCATCACCGGCACCATCGACATCCTGCGCGCGATTGCGGAGGGCAAGGGCCCGAACCGCAGCATCTTCGCGCTCGGCTATGCGGGCTGGAGCGCGGGACAACTGGAGGCCGAGGTGCAGGCGAATTCATGGCTGACCGCGCCCGCCGACGACGAGCTTATCTTCAATACCGATCTCTCCAAGAAATGGGACCGCGCGATGGGCCTCCTCGGCGTCAACCCCGTCCTTCTCTCCCCGGAAGTCGGCCACGCCTGAGATCACCAAACCTTTGTAATCCCATTAAATATCCGCCCTTTATTTGACATAATTATCAAAAACATTTATACTTTTCAAGGGAATGGCGGGAGCGGGACATGTGGTTCTCCAGAAAACGCGGCAGCATCGATAAGGAGGGGTTGAAAAACATGTTCAACCTCCATGGCGACCGCGTGCTGGGCGATATCCCGAACTTCCCGGAGAACAAGATTAATCCCCCGGAGATTGCGGACTCTGCCCGGAAAGCCGGGCTCGGCACCCTTCTTGTCCCCGACACGGAATCGAAAGAACGCGGCGCGCTGATAGGCACCATCTATGTCTACGACCGCAAACGGCTGCAGCGCCTGCTGAACGAAAACAAGGAAATGCTCAAGAAAGCCGAATGGCCGCAGAAGGCCGACCAATTCGTCGAACAGCTGTCATGGGTCGTTGCCCCCGCGAACACGGACATATACGCGTTTATTGCCCGCCTGCATGACGTGGATGGCGGCAAAGGTCCCCCGCGCCGCTGGGCGGGAGCGGAGGACGAAAGAGCAGTCGAAGGGCAGCGCGCCGCCGCGTATATAAGCAGAATGAAATACCACGCCCTGAAGCATAACGACTCTGTCGCCGCCAAATGGATGGAGACGGAAGCCTCGAAGGGACAGAATATAGCGACGATGCTCTATACGAGCATGTTTTACGCCCGCGGCGCCGGCGTGAAGCAGGACTACGCCGAAGCCGCCTTCTGGGCCGGCCTCGCCACGCGCGGCACGATCCCCCATTATCGGCAGATGATCCGGGAGAAACATCCAAACATCGAATTCATCCTGGGCAAAGACGTCACTGCGGATGACAGCGACGCCGCCCTTTCCGCCGCTGTTGCGGCGCACGGTCAATTGCCGGACTCAGTGAAGCTGCGGGATACGGCGATGGCGCAGCTGATGCCCGGGCAGCGTGACGCCGTGCAAAAGCGCATCGAGGAATGGCGCCCGGCGCGCCCGCCCGCGCCGGCGCAGTCAATGGCGCAGCCGTCGTCATCCCTTCCTCCCGGTTTTCGGGTCTGGAAATAATTGACATAATCAGAGACTCCTGATATTGTCCTCCCCTACATCACCTTTTGGCCTCCACATGAATTTCGCAAAGAAACTCAGCGCGCCCTTTCAGAGGGCCCTCGAACGACCGTTGCAGAAACGCAAGGACCATGAGCTGTTCCTGGGCGCCGTCACGAACAGCAGCTGGAGCCTCATGAAGGATCTGGTAAAAAAATATCCGGAGGCCGTTGCCTGGCGGGACGAAAAGGGCCTGACTGCGCTGCACCATGCCGCCGGTTATGGCGCGGTGACGGCGATTGAATTCCTGCTGGCGCACGGCGCGAACATCGAAGCCGCCGACAAAGCGGGCCTGCGCCCCCTGCACCATGCGGCCGAAAGCCTGGGCAAAAATGCGGGCGCCGCGATAGAAGCCCTTCTTGAAAAAGGCGCGCACATCGACGCCCGCAACAAGCGCGGCACGACGCCGCTGCTTTATGCGCTGTTGCGCAACCGCGCATCGAACGCAGAAATTCTTGCCGCGGCCGGCGCCGTCATGAATGCCGCAAATGAAACCGGCAATACGCCGCTCAAGGAGGCATCCTTCCGCAAGCGGCTGGCGCCGCAGCTGGATCTTGCGCTCAAAAACGGCGCGGCGAAACGCCTCCACAAGGATCAGGGAGCAGCGCGCGCCGCTGAAGAGGTCTTCCGCAAAAACGCTATTGCGGAGGCGGTCGAAAGCATCGGGAAAGGGCTTGCCGACGATATCGTCGTTATGAGGCCGGTCCGCCTAGTGAGATGAATTCCTCGCTGAGCATCGAGAAGATGAGGTGGTCGCGCCACTCGCCAGCGATCTTCAGGTATTTGCGCCGGTAGCCTTCCAGCAAAAATCCGCAGTTGTTGAGCACCTTCTGGCTGGCAATGTTTTCGGGCAGGGTGCCCGCTTCGACGCGGTGCAGCTTCAGCGTGCGGAAGGCGAAATGGCAGGCCAGCAACAGGGCTTCGGTCATGTAGCCCTGCCGCGTGTTGCCTTCGTCCAGCCAGTAGCCGACCATCGCCGACTGCGCCGCCGCGCGCACGACGTTGTTCAGCGACAGCCCCCCGATCAGCTCGTCCGTGTCGTCGCGGAAAATGAAAAAAGCGAAGGCGCGCCCGTCCTTCCAGTCCTGCTGGTAGGTATTCAGGCGGTTGAGAAAGCCGTCGCGGTCGATATTCATCATGGCCCGGGACGGGCTCCAGGGTTTCAGGAAATCGTGGTTGCGGGTCTTGAGGGCGATCCATGCCGCGCCATCGGTCTTTTCGGGGGGGCGGATGTATACGCGCTCGCCCGCAACCCCCTGGAACGCGGGGGCGTCATGGTCGTTTTTGAAAAGCCTGAGCAGCATCGGATTGCCTAAAAATAACTATTTTTAAACAATATATTATCTATTATGGAGGGAAAAGGATTTATGACCATGCGCCGCGATGCCGCCCCTATAGCCATAATCAGCCTCCTGTGCCTGCTCTTCTGGGCGAACGCGCAGGCGGCCTCCCCCATTCCTCATGAAACGCTGCCTGCCGCTGGAAAACCGCAGCCGGTGCGGAATGTGGCTTCCATGCCGCTGCCCTCTTCTTCTGCGACGACACCGGCCGGCGCCGACCTGGAGTTGGGCGAGAAAGCTCTCGGCTCGAAAGACACCGACGAAAACACGCCGCTGCCCGAATATCCCATCGGCGCGCGCATTTCGATCGGCCAGCTCAAAACCTATGTGACCGGCGAGGAGGACACTTTCGCCGATATCGCACGCCATTTCGACATCGGCTATGTCGAGTTGCGCGCGGCCAACCCCGGCGTCGACCCATGGTCCGCGCCGCCCGGCGAAAAACTGGTCATCCCGACCTTCAAGCTGCTGCCGCGCGCCCCGCAAGCCGGCATCGTGGTGAACCTTGGCGAAATGCGCATGTATTACTACCCCGCTCCCGGACGGATGCCTCTCACCTTCCCGCTTGGCATCGGGCGCGAAGGGCTTGAGACGCCCACGGGGCAGACGAGCATCGTTAAAAAAGTCGTTGGGCCCGTATGGTTCCCGACGGACCGCATGCGCAAGGACAAGCCCTGGCTGCCGGCTTCCATCCCCCCGGGCGCCGCCAATCCGCTGGGCACGCATGCGATGTACCTGGGCTGGCCCACGTTCCTGATCCACGGCTCCAACAAGCCCTGGGGCATCGGCAGGCGCGTGAGTTCCGGCTGCATGCGCATGTATCCGGAAGACATCATTACCATGTTCAATACGACGCCGGTCGGCATGCGCGTGACCGTCGTGAATCAGCCTATCAAGATCGGCTGGCTCGACGACGGCCTTTACCTCGAGGCTAATCCTTCGCTGACTCAAAGCGACCAGATCGAGATCGACGGCACGCATGCGACGAAAGGGATCACGCCCGGCATGCGCGAGAACATCATCAATGCGTCCGGCAGATGGGCGCCGCGCATCGACTGGCCGCTGGCGGAAAAAATCGTGCGCGAGCGCCGCGGCATTCCCGTGCGGATCGCCTCGCCCGACGCGGAGGCGGAAACGCCCGCGCCGAAAACTTCCTATAATTGACAAAAATTTTTTAAAAACAAAAGCCGCGCCGGGAACTTCCCTGGCGCGGCTTGCTGTTGTCCTGAAGTTAGAAGGACAGTATTACTTGCTGATCGCGTGATGGACAGCAGTGTCGGCCTTGTGCGTTTCGACCTGGCCTTCGCCGGCGGTGCGACCGCCCGACATCGGAGTCCATGAGCCAGTGCCGTTGTTGCAGGCCGAGACAGACAGAACTGCCAGGAGCGAGAGTACGAGCAAAGAACGTTTCATATTTTCCTCTTATGTGGTTTTGCCCCCCGAAAAGGAGGGAAGTTGTACAACATTGTAACAGTCAAGTTTGTACTACAGATACTGTAGCAAGTCCATAGACTTAACCCTGTTATGCAGATTGAAAAAGGTTCCCCGCGGATAAAAATTTACATCTTCTGCAAGGCGAGGATTTTTCGAAAATAGGAGTCGACGCCATCGACGACCGCGCCCGCGATACGGCGCTGAAACAGCGAAGAACTCAGTAGTTTTGCCTCTTCTCCGTTAGACAAAAACCCGGTTTCGATAAGCACGGAAGGAACGTCCGGCGCCTTCAAAACAGCGAAGCCCGCAGCCCTGTGGGAATTTGGCAACAGTCTTACATTATTGTTCAAAAAGGCCGTTTCGAGATAATGCGAGAGAAGTTTCGACTCGTTCATTTTCTCGCGCATCGCAAGGTCGAGAAGAATGCCGGCGACATCCTCGGATTCAGCGGCGAGATCCACCCCGGCGACGACGCCGGCGTTGTTTTCTTCCTCGGCAAGCCGCGCGGTTTCCGCGTCGGACGCGTTTTCCGACAGCGTATAGATCGACGCGCCGCGCACGCCCGTGCGCGCAATTTTATCCGCGTGGACGGATACGAAGAGATCGGCTTTCACGCGGCGGGAAATATCGACGCGCTCGCGCAGCTTGATATAGACGTCGCGGTCGCGCGTCAGGACGACATTGTAGCGGCCAGTCTCCTCAAGCTGCCGCTCGATTTCCCTTGCAACCGCCAGCGTGATGTTTTTTTCGCGGATGCCGTAAGGGCCTAAAGCGCCCGGATCCCCCCCGCCATGCCCCGCATCGATGACGATCGTATAGCGCTTGCGCTGCTTGTTACTGAGCGGCGCCTTCAGGGGAAGCGCCGCGGGCGGCGCCGATATGGGGTCGGCGGGCACGACCAGGCGCTGCACGGACTTGTTCCGGAGATCGCTGTAGCCGGAGACGAAGGCAGGCGTGCCGGGCCCCTTCAGGTCGCGGCTGCCGAAGACATCCGTCAGCCTGCCGTCGAAGAGGTTCGCAGAGGCCGGCTTGAGATCGATGACCAGGCGGTCCTTCTCGAAATCGTTCTTCGGAAGAAAATAGGACTCGTCGACCACGGCGGTCTTGCGCAGGTCGAAGATCACGCGCGTGAGTCCATCGTCGAGCGTGCCGCTGCGATAGCCCTGCAGAAGGCCATGCAGCATGAACTGCGATTTCGCGATATGCCAGTCCGCCGGCGGCAGGTCGATAACGATGCGCGCGGGATTGGCGAGGTGAAAAACCCGGAAGTCTGTCTTGCGGTTGAAGTCGATCACAAGGCGGGTGGACACGCCATGCTCGCCGGTGCGGATTTTTTCGATCGCCAGCGGCCACTGCCCCGCCGCAACCGGGCGCGAAAGGGGGAGCGCCATCAGCAGCAGCGCGCAGGATATGAAAATCAGGAGGTTTGAAATTCGACTCAGGCGCAACCTTCCCTTGAGACCCCTTGGACACACTAGACAACTCCAGTATAGCTCCAACAACCATGTTTCGACAATAAAATATCGCGATTCCAGCGCCTTACACGGGGTTGAAATAAACATTGAGTCAACCAGTTCATTGCGTATATGATGAAAGTGCGACAAAGGTGTCTTTTTCCATAGCCCGCCTCTTTCGGTTGCTGTGTTGAAAAACAGACCCCGGTCAACGAGTTTTGAGGTTGGTCCGTTTATCTACCTCCTCCCCCGCGATGCACGCGGCGGCAGTTCAAACGGGCCCGGTGATGAAGACAGGAACTTGAGATTTAAGCAGCGTCCGCCCCTTGCAGCCCTTTAGGACGCTCTCTGCAAACGCAGATGGGACGCCTGTAAACAGCAAAGCCGAAAAACCTTAATCAAAACAACGGTGCGCCGGTCTTTCCCTTTTTTTGTCGCAAAGGGGAAGGCAAAGGCTTGCGCCATAAAGGATTGATACAATGACTAAACGCATGCTGATTGATGCTACCCATCCCGAAGAAACAAGGGTTGCGGTCGTCTCTGGCAACAGGCTCGACGAATACGACTACGAAACCCTCGTCCGCAAGCAGCTCAAAGGCAATATATACCTCGTCAAGGTGACGCGCGTGGAACCCTCGCTGCAGGCCGCCTTCGTCGATTTCGGGGGAAACCGCCACGGCTTTTTGCCCTTCCCTGAAATTCATCCCGATTATTACCGCATCCCGATCGCCGACCGCGAGGCCCTGCTGGCCGAAGAACGCCAGCTGGCCGCCGAGCAGGCCGCGCGCGAGGACGAAGAAGACGCGGCCGAGCTGGCCGCCTCGGGCGAAAGCCTTGAGGACCTCGACGACGAGGAAGACGACGAGGAAGACGCGGCAATCGGCGCCGGCATTACATCCGCGGACGAAGCCTATGTGCCCAGGCACACCGGCTCCCTCGCCGAGGAAATCGGGCAGGAATCCGTGGGCTCTCCGGCTGAGGACGCGGAAGACGACGAAGAAGAATGTTCCGCCGAGGAAGCGGAAGAGGCGGAAGCAGCGGCGGAAGAGCCGAATGTGAATATCATGATTACGGAGTCCCAGCCTGCCGCCGCAACGACGGCAGAGTCCGGGCCTGCCGAAGAGAAAGACGCCGACGTCGAAACCGTCGGCGGCGACGTGGTCGAGACGCCCGTTTACCGTTCCTCCATCAAGCGCCGCTACAAGATCCAGGAAGTTATCAAGCGCAACCAGATCATGCTGATCCAGATCAGCAAGGAAGAACGCGGCAACAAGGGCGCGGCTGTCACCAGCTATATCTCCCTGCCAGGCCGCTATTGCGTGCTGATGCCCAATTCCCCCCGCGGCGGCGGCGTTTCCCGCAAGGTCTCGAACGCGAAAGACCGCCAGCGCCTCAAGAAAATCCTGGTCGAGCTGAACGTGCCGGAAGGCATGTCGGTCATCCTGCGCACGGCGGGCGTTTCCCGCTCCAAGGCCGAGATCAAGCGCGATCTCGACTATCTCCTGCGCCTGTGGGACCAGATCCGCGAACTCACCCTGAAATCCACCGCTCCGGCGCTGATTTACGAAGAGGGCAACCTCATCAAGCGCGCCATCCGCGACCTGTACCGCCGCGAAATCGACGAAGTGCATGTGGCGGGCGAGACCGGCTACAAGACCGCGCGCGAGTTCATGCGCACGCTGATGCCGAGCCATACCGAACGCGTGCAGCATTACACCGACGAGTCGATGCCTTTGTTCTTCCGCTACCAGGTCGAGACGCAGATCGACGAGATCCACAGCCCGACCGTGCACCTGCGCTCGGGCGGCTATATCGTCATCAATCCGACGGAAGCCATGGTTTCCATCGACGTGAACTCCGGCAAGGCGACCAAGGGCCGCCATATCGAGGAAACGGCGCTGAAGACCAACCTGGAAGCCTCCGAGGAAATCGCGCGGCAGCTTCGCCTGCGTGACCAGGGCGGTCTTATCGTCATCGACTTCATCGACATGGAAGACAAGCGCAATAACCGCGTGGTGGAGCGCCGTCTGCGCGACGCCATGCAGCACGACCGCGCCCGCATCCAGCTGGGCCGCATTTCGGCCTTCGGATTGCTCGAACTGTCACGCCAGCGCCTGCATCCTTCCCTCGTCGAAACGAATTTCGAGGTCTGCACACATTGCGGCGGCTCCGGCCTTGTCCGCACGGTGGAAACAACCGCGGTGCGCGTGTTGCGCGCCATCGAAGAAGAGGGCATGCGTGGCCGCGCTTCTGAAATCAAAGTCAGCGTGCCCCCCGAGATTGCCCTTTATGTTTTCAACCACAAGCGCGAAATGCTCGCGAACATCGAGAAGCGCCACAGCATCCGCGTTTTTGTGAATGCCGACGACGACCTCGTGAAGCCGAACTTCGTTCTTGAAGTCACGCGCGCGGCCGGCGTGCAGCGCGATACGCGCCCGCAGCGCCTTGCCCCCGTGCAGAGCGTGGACATGTCGGACCTTCCCGACCTTCCCGAAAGCGAAATCACCGACGATTCGACGGTCTCGGAAGACGACAGCGACACCGAGAACCTGCGCGATACCGGCGACGACCGGGGTGGCGATCGCGGAGACCGCGGCGGCTATCGCGGCGAGGGCAGGCACCGCCATGAACATGGCGGCGGCGGGGGCTTCGACGGCGGCGAACGCGGACGCAAGCGGGGACGCCGCGGCGGACGCCGGCGCGGCGGACGGGGACGCGACCGTTTTGATCGCGGCGACGGAAGCCATGGAAATAACCCGAACTTCGGCAACCAGCAGCCGGGCGGCGCGCCCGGCGAGGGCGAACAGCCGGGGTTCGCAGGAGTCAGCGAAACACAGCCGAATGCCGCTTTCGAGGGCAACGAACAGCAGCCTGCGACCGAGGGCGGCGAGCAGCAACAGCAGCGCCACCACGGCCATGAGCACGGCGGCGGACGTCATCGCGGCGGCCGGGATCGCCATCGCGGCGGGCGAGGGCGCGGCCGGGATCGCCATCGCGGCGGCGATCGCGGAGACCGCCACCAGGGCGGTCATCGCCATCACGCCCAGCATGGCGATCAACCCCAGGGCGGCGCCCCACAAGGCGCCTCCGAAGGATCGGCGCCGCAGGAACAGGCTCCGCGCGAACATCATCAGCACTCGCACGAAACCCACCGTCACGAACACCATCACCATGATGCGCCGCGCGACGACAGCTCTTCCTCCCAGGAACCCGCCAACGGCACGACCGGCGACAGCGGCGACGGCAAAACCCGCCGCGGCTGGTGGAAGCGACTTACGGAGTAAGTCGCTGTTGACGGAATAACGAAAGCCCACTCAAGCAAAAACCCCGCTGTTACAGGCGGGGTTTTTTGTTGCCCGGTTCTCAAAAACGCGAAGAGGTCAAACCGTTTTTTTCTCGGGCGGCGCCGCGACCTTGCCCGCCGCAGGCTGGTGGAGCGGCAGCTTGCAGATGACGTTGGTGCCCGCCCCTTCCTTGCTTTCGATGGTGACATCGCCGCCGTGCAGCTGCACGATGCTTTTGACGAGCGCTAACCCTAAGCCCGCGCCGGAGCGGCGGCCGGTTTTTTTGGAGTGGATTTTCTCGAAGGGCGTGAAGACGCGCTCGAGGTCGGCGGCCGGGATGCCGACGCCCGTATCCCGCACGGCGACCAGCACGAAGTCGCCCGCACGCTGGGCCGAAATCGTCACGCGCCCGCCGTTGGGCGAGTAGTTGATGGCATTGCTGATAAGATTGAGCAGAACCTGTTTCATGCGGCGCTCGTCCGCCGTGACCGTCAGGCGGTCATCGGGGCACTGGATGATAAGGTCGAGTTTCTGCTTTCTTGCCCATTCCTCGGTCAGCTGGACCACCTGCTCGATGAGGCTGCGCACGCGCACCTCCGCCGGATACAGCTTGAGGTATCCGGCCTCGATCGTGGAGAGGTCGAGGATGTCGTTGACCAGCGACACCAGCCGCTGTCCCGCCTCGATCATGCTGGAGGTATATTCAAGCTGCCGGTCGTTGAGCTTGCCGAAATACTGCTGGTTGAGCATTTCCGCAAAGCCCATGATGGCGTTGAGCGGCGTGCGCAGCTGGTATGACACGTTGGCGAGGAAGTCCGTCTTCAGCCGTTCGGCCTCTTCCAGAGCCGCGTTCTTTTCCATCAGCGCCTGTTCGACCTTGACGGTATCGGTGATGTCGAAATAGGCGTTCAGGATATTCCCGTCGGGCAGGGGGACGATGGAAAATTCCAGCACCGTGCCGTTATTGCGCTGGATGCGGCCTTTTCTGGGCTCTCTTTCCAGCGCGTTCGCCATGATAGCCTGCTTCATGGCCGGCCATTGCGGCGGATCGAAATAGGGCCGCGTGCGTTCGATGAGATGCATGATATGCGGCGCGCCCTGCATGTCGGCGGCCGGGATATTCCACATGCGTGCGAAAGCCTGGTTGGAAAGGCGCACGCGCCCGTCCTCGCCGAAGACCGCGATGCCTTCGGAGAGGTTGTTCATCGTCTCTTCCTGCACCGCGATGAGGGTATTGTACGAGGTTTCCAGCTGCAGCCTGGAGGTCACGTCCTCCAGCGTCAGCAGCAGCCCGCCCATCGGGCGCGGCACCACGATCATGCGCACGACGGAGCCGTCGGGCAGGTACTGCATTTCCTCGTAAGGCTCCAGCAGCGAGGTGAACTTGTTGACCCAGGCCTGCTTGAACTGCTTGTAATCCGCCTGTTCTGGGAGCTTGCGCAGCTCGCGCATCTTTTCGATGATCTCGATCATCTTGGGCTTGGTGTCGAGCCAGGTGCCGGACATGCCGGTCAGCTGTTCATAGGCGGAGTTATAGAACTCCAGCCGCGTGTCGACATCGAACATCGCGATGGCCGTGCGCAACTGCTCGAGCGCCTCGCGGTGGGAGGCGGAGAGGCGCTCGTACGACGTCTCCCATTCCTCCTCTTTCGTCACGTCGAGCGCGACGCCCACCACGCGTTTTTCTTGCGGCAGCGGAATTTCGGTGATCTCGATAAGGCGGCGCTGGCCTTCGACAATCATGTGCCCGCGCATGGACTGGGGGGCCAGTTTCGCCATGGCGCGCTGGGCCAGCACGCGCTGGGTCAGGTCGGCCTTCGATGCGCCCGTCATGGGCAGTTCCTTTTGCTCCGCCACGACGGAGGCGCCCGTGTCATCGCAGACCTTCGCATAGGCCTTGTTGCACCAGGTGATGTCGAGCCGGTGGTTGCGGACCCAGATGGGGAAGGGCAGCGCGTTCGCGTTCGTACGCAGCTCGTTCTCGCGCTTTTCGACAGCCGCAATCGCCTCGACGCCGCGCATCGCGGCATGCGCGAAATCGGTGATGTCCATCGCCCAGATGACGGAGAATATCTGGCCGCTTTGCTGAATAAGCCCGCGCTTGCCGAATATTTTCAGAGCGCGCTTGCCGCTGGCCGTATGCACGCCGATCTCGAAATGCTCGCCGTATTGCTGGAGCCGGTCGTAAAGCCCTTCCAGCGCGGCGGCATCGCCGGGGGAAAGGCCGGTCTGGATATCCGCCAGACTGTCGACCATGCCCACGCCGATGAGGGAGCAAAAGCCGCCCGAAATGGCCTGCACGCCTTCCTGGTCCCATCCGCAATATTCGATGGGGATTGCGCGCAGGAAGGCCTCGAGCCGGTCATGCTGCTTTTCCATCTTTTTGCGGGTGCGGCGAAACGGGAGCAGCAGGTCCAGCAGCCCGTCGAAGGCGCCCGCCTTATGGGGGGCGGCGCCGCTATGTTCTTCAAACCCTGTCACTTTTCCATGTTAAACCGCTTAAGCTTCCCAAAACAAGGGAAGCCTGAAACAACATAGACTTAAATGAAGGCTTTAGTACCGGTAATGCCCCGGTTTGAAGGGGCCTTCCTCGTCGATGCCCATGTACTCGGCCTGCTTTTCCGTAAGCTTCGTGAGTTTGACGCCGAGCTTGTCGAGGTGCAGCCGCGCGACTTTTTCGTCGAGATGCTTGGGCAGCACGTAGACCTTCTTTTCGTATTTCGCGTGGTTGGCCCAGAGCTCGATCTGCGCCAGGACCTGATTCGTGAAAGACGTGCTCATGACGAAGCTGGGATGCCCCGTCGCGCAGCCAAGGTTCACGAGGCGGCCCTTGGCCAGCACGATAAGGCGCTTGCCGTCGGGGAAAATAACTTCATCCACTTGCGGCTTCACTTCTTCCCATTTGTAGTTGTGCAGGGCGGCGATTTGTATCTCGCTGTCGAAGTGGCCGATGTTGGCCACAATCGCGCGGTCCTTCATCTTGCGCATGTGGTCGAGCGTGATGACGTCGATATTGCCGGTTGCGGTCACGAAGATGTCGCCGATCGGCGCCGCGTCTTCCATCGTGACGACATGGTAGCCTTCCATCGCCGCTTGCAGCGCGCAGATGGGGTCGACCTCCGTCACCAGGACGCGCGCGCCCTGTGAGCGCAGGGAGGCGGCGGAACCCTTGCCCACGTCGCCGTAGCCGCAGACGACGGCGATCTTGCCGGCGATCATCACGTCGGTGGCGCGTTTGATGCCGTCGACGAGGCTTTCGCGGCAGCCGTAGAGGTTGTCGAATTTAGACTTGGTCACGCTGTCGTTCACGTTGATGGCGGGAACCTTCAGCAGGCCTTTCTTTTCCATTTCGTAGAGGCGATGTACGCCCGTGGTGGTTTCTTCCGACAGCCCCTTCACGTTCTTCATCATCTCGGGATATTTTTCGTGCATGATCTTGGTGACGTCGCCGCCGTCATCGAGAATCAGATTGGGCGCCCAGCCGCCGGGGCCTTTCAAGGTCTGCTCGATGCACCACCAGAATTCTTCTTCGCTCATGCCCTTCCAGGCGAAGACGGGAATGCTCTTGGCGGCAATCGCAGCGGCGGCCTGATCCTGCGTAGAGAAAATATTGCAGGACGACCAGCGCACTTCAGCGCCAAGCGCGATCAGCGTTTCAATCAGCACGGCGGTCTGGATGGTCATGTGGAGGCAGCCGACAATTTTGGCGCCTTTCAGCGGCTGCTTGCCCTTGTATTCGGCGCGCAAAGCCATCAGGCCCGGCATCTCGGTTTCCGCAATCGCGATTTCCTTGCGGCCCCAGTCGGCGAGCGACATGTCTTTGACCTTGAAATCACCGGATGAAGTTTTCGCTTGCGGCATGGCCATGGCTTTCTCCTGAAGGTTTAAATCGCCTTTAAAATAGGCAAAGAACGGGGCTATTTCAAGGCCGAAACTGGTTCACGACCGCGATAATACGCGCCGGATCGTACTGATTCATGACATGGCGGGCGTGTTCTTCGGATTTTTCGAGCGAAAGGCTTCGAATACGCTGCTTGATGCGCGGCAGGCTGGCGAAACCGACCGAGAATTCGCGGATGCCGAGGCCCAGGAGCAGGGCGGTATATTTCGGGTCCGCCCCCATCTCGCCGCAGATGCTGACCGGGATGCCCGCGCGCTTGCCCGCTTCGATGGAGAATTCCATGAGGCGCAGAACCGCCGGATTGAGTGGATTGTACAGAGCCGCCACCTGATCGTTGCCGCGGTCGATGGCGACCGTGTACTGTACAAGGTCGTTGGTACCGAGCGCGAAAAAGTCCGAGACAGCGGCAAGGCTATCGGCGGAAAGCGCAGCCGCCGGAATTTCGATCATGGTGCCCAGCGGCGGCAAGGTGTCGGGAAGTTTTTTTCCTTCCTTTTTCAGATCCTGCCAGCATTCGTTCAGCATGCGCCTTGCCTGCTCGACTTCATGCGCGGTCGTCACCATCGGCAACAGGATACGCACCGGCCCGAAGGCCCCGGCGCGCAGCATGGCGCGATACTGCGTCCTTAAAAGATGCGGTTCTTTCAGCGACAGGCGTATCGCGCGCAGGCCGAGCGCCGGGTTGGCGGCTTCGGCCAGATATTCGCCGACGGATTTCGCCAGCTTGTCGCCGCCGATGTCGAGCGTGCGGAAGGTCACGCTTTCGCCCTGCATCTGCTTTACGATGCCGGATATCGCCTCGAACTGCTCTTCCTCGGACGGCAGGGTCGAGCGGTTCATGAACATGAATTCGGTGCGAAACAGCCCGATTCCGCGCGCGCCGGAAGATTTTATCGCCTCGATTTCACGCGGCAGCTCAAGATTGGCGCGCAGGATAACATCGCCGCCGTCCTTGAGCACGGCCGGCAGCGCGGCAATTTCTTTCAGCGCCTCGCGGTCTTTTTTCAGGTCATCGAGCCGCTTTTCGTAGGCGACCCGCGTCGCGTCGGACGGGTTGAGGATCAGCTTGCCCTCGATGCCGTCGACGATGGCCAGATGCGCATGGGCCGTGTGTTCCAGCATCGCGGGATCGACGCCCAGCACGGCGGGCAGCCCCAGCGAGCGCGCGACGACGGCCGTGTGGCCGGCGGCCCCGCCGTGGATCGTCGCGATGCCGGCGATGCGGCGCGGGTCGATCAGGGCCGTGTCAGCGGGCGAGATTTCGCGCGCGAGCACCACGCCGCCAAGCGGCACCGAATCCAGCGACAGGTACGGCAGGTCGAGCAGCGCGCGCAAAAGCCTGTTGCCCACGGCCTCCACATCGTCGATGCGCGTGGCGATATAGTTGTCTTTCAGCGCGCGGAACTGGTCGGCCAGCTCGCGCATCACGCGGTCCAGCGCCCATTCGGCGTTGATGCCTTCGTCGGCTATTCTTTTCAGCGCGCCGCGCACGAGCCGCGAGCCCGATATCATGGCAAGATGCGCGTCGAGCAGCAGCGTGACTTCTTCGGCGGCCGTCTCCGGCTTGTCCTCCAGCTTCGCCTTCAGCTCGGAAAGCTCCTGCCGCACGCGGGCAACGGCAAGCTCGAATCTTTTCTGTTCCGCGGGCGCATCGGCGGGATCGATCCTTCTTTCAGGAACTTTCGGTCGCTCCAGCTGCACAAGGTAGGCGGGCGCAATCGCGATGCCGTGGGAAACGCCGATGCCGCTGAAAATGCGTTCCTGCGTGGGCATCACTCGCCCTCGTCGAAACGGCGCTCGACCAGCGCCACAAGTTCATCCAGCACCGTTTTCGCATCCTCGCCCGTCACGGATATTTTTATCGCCGTATTCATGCTGGCCGACAGCATGAGAAGACCCATGATGGAGGAGCCGCAGACGTCCATGTCGTCCTTCAGGACCCGGACGTCGGCCCGGCGCTGCTCGACCAGCTTGACGAACTTGGCGGCGGCGCGGGCGTGCAGCCCGCGCTTGTTGGTAATTTGCACCGTCTGTTCGTGAATACCCTGCATACAGCGGACGTTATCCCGTTTGCAGCAAAGCGGAGGCCGCGTTGATATATTTGCGCCCCGCTTCCTGCCCCGAGAGGGCAGCCTGACTTAATGTTTCCGTCTGGCGCACGGAGGCCAGCTTGATGAGCATCGGCAGGTTGATGCCCGCCAGCGCCTCGACCTTCTTGTCCTCGGTAAAGGAAATGGCGAGGTTCGACGGGGTGCCTCCGAACATATCGGTTAAAATCAATACGCCCTTGCCGGTATCGACCTCTTTCACCTTCTGGAGAATTTCCTGCCGCTTCTTTTCGAGGTCGTCCTCCGGCCCCATGCAGACGGCGGCGATCTGCTTTTGCGGACCCACGATATGCTCCATGACCGAAATGAATTCCTGGGCGAGGCGCCCGTGGGTGACGAGAACTAGGCCGATCATGCTGCTTTCCTTCGCTTCTTTGACATATGTTTTTTGTCTTCATGGACGGCATGCAACTGCTGCATCGCCCATTTCTCGAGGTCACGGTGGCGCACGGTGGCATTATAGCCTTTTTTGACGAGCCAGCGGTAAATTTCCTGCGCCACGAAGACCGAACGGTGCCGCCCGCCCGTGCAGCCCATGGCAATCGTCAGGTAATTCTTGCCCTCATGGTCATAGCGGGGCAGCAAAGGCGCCAGCAACGCCTGCAGCTGGCGCATAAAACCCTTATAAGCGGGGTCCTTGCCCAGTTTTGCCGCCACCGGCGCGTCGAGGCCCGACATGGGGCGCAGCTTCGCGTCCCAGTGCGGGTTGTCGAGGAAGCGCACATCGAAGACGAGGTCCGCTTCTCGCGGCACGCCGTTACGGAAGCCGAAGGAGGTCACCGAAACGAGAAGCCCCGGGTCTCCCGCGAGCTGAAAATACCCCGTCATCTGACGTCGCAATTCATGCGCCTTGATATCGGAAGTATCGATCACATGGTCCGCCGCCTTGCGCAAAGGCGCCATCAGCTGCCGCTCCAGGATGACGCCGTCGGAGACGGGCCGGTCGACCGCCAGCGGATGCACGCGCCGCGTCTCGGTAAAGCGCTGCTGCAGGATATTGTCCTGGCAGTTGATGAAAACAAGCTCCGCCTTGAGATGCCTGTCTTTCTTGAGTCGCGACAGCTTTTTCAGGAATCCTGCCGGCGTGAAATCCCATGTGCGGCTGTCGATGCCAAGGGCCACAGGCTTGCCCTGCCCTTCCTTCTGCTTCAGGAGCGCGTCGACAAGGCCGAGAGGAATGTTGTCAATGGCCTTGTAGCCCATGTCCTCGAGCGATTTAAGCGCCGTCGAAAGCCCCGCGCCGGACAGCCCCGTCACCAGCAGCACTTTTCTCTTTTCGTGCTTCATTTCACCACCATGTCCGGGCGGTGGACGGTCTCCAGCGCTTTATGCACCTTGGCCACCGCTGAGACGTCGAAGGCGTGAAGTCGAAAGTGCGGAAGGGCGACATCGAGAATATTGACGGTTTCAAAATCGGGCAGGCGCGGCACATCTTCGCGCGCGACGAGATCGATGACCAGGCGGACGCGCCCCGGATCGGCAACGGCCACATGCAGGAGACCCACGCCCCTCACCTCCAGCAACCCGTGGATAGCTTCAACGGATGAGGCGAAAATCTTGTCCTGCCGGCGCTCAAAATGCACCTGGTCGTCACAGACAAGAAGCCCGCCCGCCTCGATGAGACGGAGAGCAAGGTCGGACTTGCCGGAACCGGAGAGGCCGCGCAGAAAAACGACGGAAGGCTGAAAGTCGACGCTTTTCAGCAGCACGGCCGAGCCGTGCAGGATAACGGTTTTGGGACCAGCCGGTTTTTCCTTCGCAATCCCCACGAGACGAAGAACCTTCCTTAACTGTTCAGCTTCAGGGCCAGGCCGACGAGATAAAGCGAGCCCGTCACAAGTATACGCTGGGGACCCTTGAATTGAAAGACGAGCGATTGGATGGCGCTTTCCAGATTTTCAGCGGGACTGACGCCGGAAAAGCCCAGGTTTTTGAGTTCGTCGCATAATTCCTGCGGCGGAACCATGGGCGCGTCGATATTTGCGTTCACGGCCTGAATGGTGCGCGGGATTCCGGCGAGGCGCTCGTAAAACCCTTCTGTATCCTTCTTGCGCTTGAAGCCAGTGATGATATGGAGAGGCTTCTCCGATCCCCACACTTTTGCCTGTTCGACGATGACCTCGGCGCCGGAATCGTTATGTGCGCCGTCCACCCACAGTTCCCACCCCGGCGGAAGCAGGTCGGCCAGGTGCCCGCGGTCGAGTCGCTGCATGCGCCCGGGCCATGTGACGGTTTTCATGGCGCGCGCCAGCACGTCCTGCGTCAGCAGGTTTTTGAAATCGCTGTTCTCGAGCCCGCACAGCGCCGTGCCCGCATTGATCAGCTGATGGCTACCGATAAGCCGCGGCATCGGCAGGCGGCACTGGAGTGATTTTCCGCGGTACTCAAAATCCCCCTGCCCGGACGCTGTCGTCCAGTCGCGGCCGAAAACATGGGCGTGCGCCTCCATCTCGCGGGCGCGGGCGAGGAACACATCCATGACTTCGCTTGCCTGCGGCGCTATCACGACAGGGCAGTCGCGCTTGATGATGCCGGCCTTGTTGGCAGCGATTTCCGGCAGCGTGTCGCCCAGAATGCGCATGTGGTCGAAGGAAATGCGCGTCAGCAGCGCGACGCTTTTTTCGACGACGTTCGTCGCGTCATATGTGCCGCCAAGGCCCGTTTCGAGCAGCAGCGCTTCCGCCGGCACGCGCGTGTAGGCAAGAAAGGCGAGACCCGTAAAGAACTCGAAGAACGATACGGTTTCATCCGCCGCGGCGCGGGAGCATTCGCCGATGAGGTCGAGCAGCAGGTCGGAGCCGATTTCCTGTCCGGCCACCACAACGCGCTCCTCGAACCGCACGAGATGCGGCGAGATGAATTTATGCACGCGGTACCCGCCGCTTTCGAAAACCGCCTGCAGGAAGGCCAGCGTCGAGCCCTTGCCGTTGGTGCCCGCCACGTGGAACACGGGCGGCAGGCGCAGATGCGGGTTGCCGAGCTTTTCCATGAAACGCAACGGGCGCTCAAGCCCGGCGGGAAGCATCGGCGGCGCCTTCGTGCGCACGTCCTGTATCGCGCGTTCGATCGCGGGAATGGCGGAAAAAGTCCAGTCCT
>SCTB01000088.1 GCA_004297545.1 Alphaproteobacteria bacterium | reverse complement strand
GCGCGCCCGTAGCTCAATTGGATAGAGCATCTGACTACGGATCAGAAGGTTAGGAGTTCGAATCTCTTCGGGCGCGCCATTTATCCCCTTTGTAAAACCGGCTGAAAACAATTGCCCTTCGAAAGAGGGGCGGCTTAACATCACTGGATGGACAAAAACACCGACAATGATCCGCCCCTAAATCAAGTGCAGCTGACGGCCAGCGATATCCAGGTTATCGACCAGTTCCGCCGCCAGAAAAGCACGGCGGTCCTCACTATCCTGTTTACTGACATCAAGGGCTTCACCAAGATCACCGAGGATCACGGGGAGGCTTATTCCAACAAGCTGCGCCGCCATCACGACGACCTCGTCGTTCCCGTCATCGAGCGCGACGGCGGCGGGCGCGTGATCAAGCATATCGGCGATGCGGTCATGGCCGTGTTTTCAGAGCCTTCCACGGCGGCGGCCCGCGCGCTCGAGGTGCAGGAAAAACTGGCGCAGTTCAACAGGGATCATCCGGAGCTTGTCGATATACAGGTGCGCATGGGCCTTCACTCCGGCCAGGTGACGACAGAGGACAACGTGAACGGCGATGTTTTCGGGCGCCACGTCAACCGCGCCTCCCGTGTCGAGGGGCTCGCCGACGGCGGGCAGATTCTTGTCACCTATCCCGTTTTCGACAGCGCGCGCGGATGGCTGAACGACAAATCCGAACCGCCCGCCGCCTGGGAAAAGCACGGGCGCTATGCGCTGAAAGGCATTGCGGAGCCCATCGAAATCTACGAAGTCTATAACCCGAAGCTGAACAAGCCCAAAGCGCCGGCAGGCGCGCTGAAGGCGGGCGGGCTTTCGGCGCTGCGCCTTGCGGGGGCGGCTCTGGGTCTTGCCCTTCTCGCCGCGCTGGGGACATATCTTTCTATCCATCTCGCCAGCAGCACGCCGGAAATCAGCCTTGTCGATTACAACAGCGACTGGGCGAAACTCTGGGACGGCCAGCCCTTCCGCGTCGGCGGGGAGCCGGGCCAGCATATCCGCCCGGTGCTCACGCCGCTGAAATCGGGGCATCACCTGCTGTGGGCGGATTCAAGCCAGATCGTGCGCTTCTTCGCGCCCTTCGACGTGCAGCCGGGAAAAAACCTGTTGGAGCTTAAATTCGAAAGGGTCGAGCTGCCCGCGATGGAACGCCGCATTGATTATGAGCCAGGCGAGCCGAACACGCTGCAGGAAAGCGACGAGGCGACCTATACGACGTACGACGCAGAGATGAACCCGCATGAAAACACCGCGCGCATCGACATGTCGCTGAAGGGGGAGCCGGACCCCGGCGACAGCAAGCGGATGAAATTCACCTGTTCATGGACCATCACCCTCAACGGCAAGGAAATCAGCAAGGACAGCATCACTGATTACAACCCGGTCGACGCGACAGAGGCCGACAAGCGCCCGCCGAAGGTCTTGTGGAGCGACGATTTTCATTTCTACTATATTTCGTACTACATGGCGGGCTCCAGCGCCGACTTCACCATCGAAGCAAATTTCACGGATTATAAGGGGAGGTGAGGGGGCTGGGCATCATCCAGGATTCCCGCCCGCGGCGCAAAACTTCTGGAAAATAAACGGTGCCCCCGCGGATTGTGGCCAGTTCTAGGCGCGCGCCGTCGTTTTTCAGCTGATTCCGCCTTTGCGCTTCGTCCCGCTCGCTGTAGACTTCCCTGATGGGGCAGGAAAACGTCACAAGAACAATTGCGGATATCGCGACCGAAGGCGAGATGGCCGATGTCGTCAGCGCGGCCGTCGTCGAGACGTTTACGCGCATGTTCGGGCATGAGCTGCTGTCGGGCCAGAAAGACATTTCCGCCCCCGACAATGTCGTGATGACTTTCGTGAAGCTGTCGCACAATAACCGCGACGTCGCCTTCTGCTTCCGCTTCGACACGCAGTTATTGTTGCTGGCCGCGCAGGCCATCTTCACGCCGGAATACATCAAGGCCAATCCGGTGCTCGAGGATATCGCCTGCGAGATCGCGAATATCGTCGGCAACAAGGTCAAGAACTACCTGAAGCAGGAAGGCTATTACACCGACATGAGCTTCCCGTTCCTCTCCTCCGCCGAAGAGGCGGAAAAGCTGGCCGGGCAAAAGCATATGCCCATCCACTTCTTCTATACGAACGCGGGCGACAAAAAGGGTGTCGGCGTCGCCGTCGATTTCATCGTTATCTGAAATTTCTCAGGCCGTCTTTGCGGATTCCGCGGCTGCTGCTGCGGGCGCCGCCTGCGCCGTCACGGGTGCTGGCGCCGGTGTGCCGGAGGCCATGGCGCTCAGCAATCCCACGCGGTTGCGGCCGCTGTCCTTGGCGTATCTGAGCGCGGCTTCGGCCGCGCGCAGCACGTCGTCGGTGGTTTTGTGATGCGGCTGCATTTCCGCCACGCCGATGCTGACGCGCAGCAGCACGACCGCATCCTTGACGTTGAAGGGCAGCGCTTCGATGGCCGCGCGCAGTTTTTCGGCTGCGAAAGACGCGCGGTATTCGTCGGTCGAGGGCAGGAACACGGCGAATTCAGCGCCGCCGACGCGGCCCATCACGTCGGAGGTGCGCAGGACTTCGCCAAGAGCCGCCGCGACCTTCTTGATGGCGGTGTCGCCCGCCGCGCGGCCGAATTTGTCGTTGATGACCTTGAACTCGTCGATATCGACCGCGAGCGCCGTCAGCGGGTGCTTGTGGCGCCGCGCGCCGCTGATGAGCGTGGAGACGACCTTGAACAGCATCGCGCGGTTGTAGAATCCCGTCAGCATGTCGGTCGAACCCATGTGCTCCAGGTGCTCGCGCTGGGAGCGGATATGCTGCACCGCGGGCGCGAACAGCGCGGTCAGCTGGTATATGGCGATAAGAAGGGCGGCGGCGCAGAGGCCGAGGCCCGCTTTCACCAGCAGGTCGATATTTTTCTGCTCCGCCGTGACATAAGCCGATACGGCAGCGCCCCACTGGTCGGGAATCTCCTGCCGCGCCATCGAGGAAATAGCTTCGGCGTATGCGCGTGCATCCTCCACGGAAGCGCCGCCGGCATAGGAGAAAGCCTTGGTCACGAGATCGCGGATCTTCGTGTTCAGCGCATGGGCGCGCGTATTCTCGGGGTCGGTCATCATGCCGCGCGCCATGGACGAGAGGATAATGGGCGCCAGCGTCTCATGGTTGCTTAAGGTCGTCGTCGCGTCGGCTTTGAGCATCGGCAGCAGGTTTTCATCGTGCGTCGCCTCGTACTGCGCGGCCAGCATGGCGACGCGCTGCGTCATCGCCAGCTGGTGCTCGGCGGCGGCGGAAATCTGCGCCAGCGCCTTTTCCTTGCTCGACACCGTGAACTGGATAAATCCCGCCGCGGCGATGAGCGCCGCCAGCAGCATCGCGCTCATCATATAGCTGCGGGACGCCGCATCCGGATTGTAGGAGGAGTTGTCAGAGGTGCTCATGTTATGGCCTGTTTCATGAAAATGGCTTCATCCGATAATCTTGCTGATAATCTGCGAGGTATAGTTCACGACCGGAATCACGCGTCCGTAATTCAGCCGCGTCGGGCCAATGACGCCGATGGCGCCCGCGATTCGCGCGTCCTGGCTCTTGTAGGGGGAAACGATGAGGGAGCAGCCGGAATGGCTGAACAGCTTGTTCTCCGCGCCGATAAAAATCTTCACGCCTTCGCCGGACGCCGTGGCCTGCAAAAGATTCAGCATCGTCTCTTTCGTCTCCAGCGCCTCGAACAGCATGCGGATGCGCTCGAGGTCCTCGATGGCGGTCACATCCTCCAGCAAATTCGCCTGCCCCTTCACGAAGAGATGCCCGCCCGCATCCTTGGGCGCGAGGCTCGCGATGCCGGATGCAACGACTTTTGCCGTCAGCGCGTCCAGTTGCGTCTTGTCGCGGGCCAGCTCCGCCGTCACATAGTCGGCGGCCTGCTGCAGGGTTTTTTCCGCGATGCGCGAATTCAGGTAATTGGCGGCGCGCGTCAGCGAGGTCGCGGTCACATCGGCAGGCACCTCCAGCAGGCGGTTTTCCACGATGCCGGAATTGGTCACCAGCACGGCCAGCGCCCGGCCCGGCGCCAGCAGCACGAATTCGATCTGCTTGACCGGGTCGTCCGTCTTTGGCGCGAAGACAAGCCCCGCGCAGGACGACAGGCCGGAAAGGAAGGTGCTGGTCTGCTCGAGGATATCGGTCAGCGATCCGCCGCGCACCGAGGCCATTTTCTGGTCAATCAGCCGCCGCTCGTCCGGCGACAGGCTGTCGATCTCCAGCAGCCCGTCGACGAAAACGGTGAGGCCCGTATCGGTCGGCAGGCGTCCGGCCGATGTGTGCGGCGAATAAAGAAGGCCCAGGTCCTCCAGCTCCGCCATGGCGCTGCGGATCGTGGCGGGCGACAGCTTCATGCCCAGTTTCTGCGAAATCGCCATCGAGCCCACGGGCTCGCCCGTTTCGACATAGGCGTCGACCACGAGTTTGAGGACCTGCCGCGTGCGCTCGTTCAGCTCCCGGATCATGGGTTTTTCCCCGGCAGGCGGATGTTCCTGAAGAAATCCCAGATGAACTGGCTGGCGTCGATGTCCGCATTCTGCGGGCCGACGGCGTTGCGGTATGACGTGCAGATCTTCTTTTCCGGCTTTGCCGCGCAGGCGGCGGGCCCCCGGTCATGCTTTCCGGCCCACATATGCCCGGCGCCTTCGATGGAGCACAGCTCGACGGGCGCCGCCTTCGGGCAGCCTTCGAAGGCTTCGCAGGTCACGGCGCCCTTCGTGAAGACGATGTCGGTCACGTCCTTGCAGCCGTTCATCAGCGCATGCTCGCGCACGACGTCGCGCACGGGGCGGCAGGGCCACTTGTCGCCCGGCAGATCAATCCCGAGCGCTTCCGCATAGCAGCCGCCGCATTTGTCCCCGCCATTGTACAGGGCGCAGGGATCCTGCACGCCGTGCAGGTGGAGGACGGCGACGGGGCGCTTCGGTTTGCAGGTTTCCAGCACGCGCTGCCCGGCATTCGTCGCGACGGCCGCGACCTTGTCGGACAGTTCGCAGGCGAGGCGGTAGCTCATCTGCGATCCGTTCGAATGGCCCGTTGCATAAACGCGGGCGCCGTCGATGGCGTACTCCTTGACGAGGAAATCGATCAGGGCCGAGATAAAGGCGACATCGTCGACCTTCTTGCGCGCCGCCGCGCCGCAGCAGGCGCCGGCATTCCAGGTGTGCATCCTGCCCATCAGCAGCCCGCCGGTGCCCTCGGGATAGACAGCGATAAAGCCGTTTTTGTCGGCGACGGCATCCATGCCGGTCTGCTTGCGCATGCCATCCGCATTTCCGCCGC
>SCTB01000087.1 GCA_004297545.1 Alphaproteobacteria bacterium | reverse complement strand
GCATGGAGTAACGAAATGAAATGGATCACCCGCGAACGTCCCAAGATGGACCGCATCGCCTGTCCCTGGCTGATCGCCCGTTTTATTGACAAAAGCCCCGAATTCCTGTTCGTGCCCGTCGACAAGGTCATGGAAGAAGCCAAAAGAACCGGCGCGACCCCCTTTGATGTTCCGGGTGTGGAGATGACGCATGTCGGGGAGGACTGCAGCTTCGATACGTTCCTGAAAAAATATAATCTCACCGATCCCGCCCTGAAGGACCTCGCCGTTATCGTGCGCGGGGCGGATACGGACAGGCTGGACCTCGCGCCGCAATGCGCCGGGTTGCTGGCCGTTTCTCTCGGCCTGTCGCGCAACTTCAAAGATGACCAGGAAATGCTGAAATACGGCATGGTCATTTATGATGCGCTTTATTCCTGGTGCCGCGAAGGCCGCGGGGAAAAGCACGACTGGAAGCCGAAAGTGGCGTGAAGAACCTGCCGGTAGCCCCCGGATACTCGTGCCCTCCGCCCCCCAATACAGTAGGTGCTCCCCATGAGAAATCTTGAAAAGACGCTGTCTTTTGCCGTTCTTTTCGGCTTGTTTCAGGCGCCGGGGGCCTGAAGCTTTTTCTTGTCGATTGTCCTGCCGGTCTCAATAGGCGCGTCGCCGCCAAGGCGGACAAGCGCTTCGCGGGCGCGGTCAATGACGCCGCGATCCGTGAATTCATCAAAAAAGCGCAGGGACTGGCTTTCGGCGCCCGTTTTCATGTTCTGCGCGATGCGCATGTATATACCGGCGCTGAAGTTGAAAACTTCCGTCAGGCGATAGCCGATTTCCGACCTTTCAACGATGCTTGAAACCTCGTCATGTGCTGTCAGATGCCAGCCTTCCGGAGGGGCTTCCGCAATCTTGCGGAAATCCTCCGGCTGCTTGCCGCGGATGAGGTCGGCCAGGCGCGGATGATCTTTATCGGCAAGGTCAGCCGGGGTGTTCATGCGGTGGTCGGTTGCCTTGGGGTCGGCGCCTTTTTCCAGCAGCAGCTTGATGACATCCCCGCGGCCGTATTTGGCCGCCATGTGCAATGCCGTCTCGCCGTCGTCCTTGCGCGCGGCATTCACTTCGGCGCCATACTCGATAAGCATTTTCGCGATGTCGAAAGAACCGTCCCGTGCCGCCTCCATCAGGCACGTATGGCCCGTGGATGATTTGACGTTCACGTCCGCCTTGTTTTCGAGCAGAACTGCAACGCATTCCTTCTGCCGGTTATCGACCGCCCTGTAGAGAGCCGAGTAGTAACTGCCGCCTTTGTCCTCTATATCCGCGCCTTCCGCGATCGCGGCCCGCAGTGTTTCAATATCCTCATGCTCGCGCGCGCGGTGGAAGCGCCGCTGCAGTTTTTCCTTTTCGGTCTTGAAAAAACCCATGATGCGTCAGATATCCTCGATTGACATAGATGGGGGATTTTATTCATAATAAGAGCAGCTGTCAAACCGTCGCCACGAAAACATTATGACAATCTATAGTCGATGGGTCATTTGCATTCTGGCCCTGCCGTTTGTTAAGATGGCCCGGCTCCGCGCCCTTTTTCTGAAAGGAAGTCCATCATGCAGAACCCCGTGGAAGATAAAGGCATCGGCTCCGCGTATCATTATACCTCTGCCGAAGGATGGACGCCGGGCAACCTTGATTTCTTCGTGGTGCCGCAAAAGGTTTATACACCCGAGGATCACGATATCTGGAAGGTCCTTTACAAGCGCCAGGAAAAAGTCCTGCCCAACCGCGCCATCGGCCTTTTCATGGACAGCCTGTCGACACTGGGCATCAACCGCGAGCGCATTCCCGATTTCAATGAAGTGAATGCAATTCTCATGAAGCGCACCGGCTGGCAGGTCGTGCCGGTGCCAGGCCTGTTGCCCGAGGAGCCGTTCTTCGAACTGCTCGCCAATCGCCGCTTCCCGGCCGGCAATTTCATCCGCCAGAGAGACCAGCTGGATTACATCCAGGAGCCGGACGTTTTTCACGACCTGTTCGGCCACGTGCCGATTCTGGCGGACCCAGTGTTTGGTGATTACATGGAGGAATACGGCAAGGGTGGCCTGAAAGCGGCCAAGCTGGGCATGGTGGACAAGCTGGCGCGGCTCTATTGGTATACCGTCGAATTCGGCCTTATCGAGGAGCCGAAGGGATTGCGCATTTTCGGCGCCGGAATTCTGTCGTCGAATACGGAGTCCGTTTTCAGCCTCGAAAGCCCGTCTCCGCATCGCATCCGCTTCAACCTGCGCCGCGTGCTGCAGACGCACTACCAGATCGATGATTTCCAGGACAATTACTTCGTCATCGACAGCTTCCAGAAGATGTTCGATGAGACCTATGAGGACTTCACGCCGATTTATGCCGAGCTGAAAGGCGCACAGGAGTATTCCGCCGGTACGCTGCTGCCTTCTGACAGCGTCATTACGAAAGGCACCGGAGAGTATGCGCGCGAAGCCGCAAAGCGCCGGGCCGAACGCAAGAAAAAGGCGCAGGAAGCCGCAAAGTAATTACGCAGTCTAGCCGTAGCGATAGCCGCCCTCGGGCACCGACTTGATGAGCGTCGGCTGCTCGGAGTCGGCTTCGATCTTCCGGCGCAGTTGGGATATGTGCCATTGCACCAGCTGTTCTTCGCCGGCGGAAGGGTGCCCCTCCCAGCAGAATTTCTTCAGTGCGTCCGTCGGCACGACGCGCGACTTGTTGACGGCAAAGTGCCGGAGGATGTTCACATCGCGGAAATTAAGCTCCATGCCGTCGCCGCTCCGCTCGGCGCGCAGCTGTCCCGGATATATCCTGAGATCCCCGAATTCGAAGTGTTCGGCGTACAGGGCTGGATTGTCCCGCGCAATGCAGCGCCGGGCGCTTCCGCGCAGCTTCCCCGCAATGTCGGAAAGGTCGTATGGCTTGGCGACATAAGCATCGGCACCGGCTTCGAGTCCTACGGCAAAGTCGGCCTCGGACGATTTCGAGGTGACCATGATGATCGTGATTTTTTTATCAGTCTTGCGTATTTCCTTGCAGACGTCGATGCCGGAGAGGTCGTCCATCATGACGTCAAGGCACAGGATATCCGGAGAGAATTCACGGTACTTTACGAGCGCTTCCCTGCCGCCCGCGGCGCGCGCCGTTTCGAAACCTTCTTTCTCCAGCAGCGATGTCAGCATTGACTGCATCTTGGGGTTATCTTCGGCGATAAGGACTTTCATCATCTTGGCCTTCAATGCGTCAGTTGGAACTTCGGGAGCTTCTTTGCAACATCCCAGAGTTTCACCGACGGCGTCGACGTAATTGCATTCCTGTCGAATTCGACAAATTCCCAGTTTCCGGCGCTGATCTCCTGTTCTACCTGCCCGGCCCCCCAGCCTGTATATCCACGGACGACGATGCACCACAACGGCTTGGTCTTCGCGCTTTTCAGCTTGTCGACGCCTGCCTGGCCTTCCACGAAGCCGATCTCGACATCCTGCAGCACCTGCGTTTCCGGCAGCCGGACATCCAGCGAATGCAAGGCATAAACCTTGTCCTTTTCAAGGGGGCCGCCGTATCCGGGGGCTCCCTTGACGCCGGGCTTGTTGATGACGATGCCATAGGCCTGCGTCTTGTTATGTCCGGCCATGAAAATGACCGTTTTCTGCAATTCCTTCATCGGCATCTGCGGCGTTGCGACCAGCAGCTTGTGCTGTCCGGCCAGCGGCGCATTGTTGAAATGCCCGCCGATCATGAACAGCAGCAGGCCCAGCGCCAGCAGTACGTAGGCATCCATTCCGGTCTTTTTGGCTTTTTCCGGCTTTTTTTCGTGCGAATGTTCCGGCGGGGGCGCCTGATGCCCGGGTTTGCCGTCTGTCATGAATCGCGATTGGCTCATTTTCTCTTAAGGGTTAAATTTATCCCGGAACGATTTCAGGCCATGCGCAGGGTTTGGCACTTTCGGATCCCCGAAATCGAGACCGGAAAGCTTTTTGATTTCTTCCTGGAACATGGTGGTCAGGACGCATTTGCTAAAATCCAGCTCGTATTCCTCGCCGGTTTTCTTGTTCTTGATAACGGGGTTGGCTTCCCCTTCCACATACAACTTCGCGAAATGCGGAATGGCCTCCACGCCCAGCTGGAACCATTCGACGTCCATCTCCTGGCCCGGCTGCATGGTGGCATTGACTTTGTCGCTGAGTTCCTTGGGAATATTCCACAGGGTCGCGCCTTCCTTAAGATAGACGTGCCTGGAATGTTCGTTGCCTTTGACAATCTCGATGGCGAAGCGGTCCTCCGGCGGTTCGAGCAAATAGGCGCGAACAATATGGGCGGCCATGAGGGGCTTGAACAGCCCGATGCCGTCCAGCGTCACGCGCACGGAGCCGATTTCGGACCACTTGTGCACGTCCTCGCCCTTCTCATCCTTCACGATAAGCGGGTAGTGGATGCTGGATGCCACGATTTTTCCCTGTTCGTCCTCGATCAGAGTGACGGCGCCGGAAGCGATGCGCTCCTTCCAGATTTCGGGGTCGCGTTTGGCAACGAATTTATGCTCGTTTTCGGTATAGTAGTCGAAAATCTTCTGCTCATCGGCGGCGGTCGAAAACCGCACGTACAGTTTTTTGGTCATGAAAGAAACCCCAGTTAGAAACCAATAACCCCTTTATTACTGCCGATATTTGGTTATAGTACCAGACGGTTAGCCAAGGTCTATAGACAATGTCGCAGGGAAACGTGAAATCCTTCGAGCTCGAAGCCTACAAGAAGAGGCTGTCGGGTTTTGCCGCGCAGCCCGAAGTTTCCGACGGCGATTTCGCCGATGCGGTTTATACCGCCATCAGCCGTTTTGGCGTTGATGAAACAGCGTTTCGCGATACTTTTTCGCTGTCCAAGGGTGCCGTTGAACGCTGGACCATGCAAAAAAACCTGCCCCAGCCGGGCGTGCGTCCAAAAATCCTTGGCTGGATTCTGCAAAAAATATAAAGGCTTATAAAGGGCTGTTGCACAGGTCCTTGCTTTAGTGTTATGTTAAAACTCTTTAAAAAAGTAGCAAAAATGAAAAAGCACAATCCCCTGCTTTATCCGGCGCACGAGGCCCAGCGTTTTGGCCTGAAGACGTATTTCAACGCACTTTCAGCAGGCCTTGCGTTTCAGGAGGCTATGCTTGCGATGCAGGAAATGTACGGGCTTGCGCCGAAACCTTATGCCGACCTTGCAAAGGACATTCTTTCTGCCTCCCACGAAATGTCGGAGCGCTTCGCGAAAGATTACACCAAGCCCGAATTCAATCTGAAGGAAACGCAGGTCGACGGAAAAGCCGTCACGGTCACGGAAGAAATTATCGAAGACCGCGCGTTTGGGTCCCTGCTCCATTTCAAGCGCGACACGAACCGCAATGACCCGAAGCTGCTGATCGTGGCGCCGATGTCCGGGCATTATGCGACGCTTCTACGGGATACTGTTGCGGAAATGCTGCCCAACCATGACGTCTACATCACCGACTGGAAAGATGCGCGTGACGTTCCGCTGTCAAAAGGCGAATTCGGGCTGGACGATTATATCGGCTATGTGAAGGGCTTTATCGAGAAGATCGGCCCCGGCGCGCATGTGATGGCGGTCTGCCAGCCGACGGTGGCCACGCTCGCCGCCGTTTCTCTGCTGGCTGAAGAAAAATCGCCGTGCCAGCCGGTTTCCATGACGCTGATGGGCGGCCCGCTCGATACGCGCGCGGCGAAAACCGAAGTGACAAAGCTTGCCGAAAGCAAGCCGATCGAATGGTTCGAGGAAAATCTTATCGGCCAGGTGCCGGTTCATTACAAGGGTGCCGGGCGTTTTGTTTACCCGGGATTCGTCCAGCTCTTCAGCTTCATGGCGATGCATCCCGAAAAACATATGCAGTCGCATGTCGACATGTTCAATCACCTTATGAAAGGCAACCACGACAAGGCAGACAAAATCAAAGCATTCTATGACGAATATCTCGCCGTCTGCGATCTGCCTGGAAAGTTTTATCTGGAGACAGTGCAGAAGGTCTTCATTGACCAGCAGCTTGCCAAGGGTACGTTGGAGTATGACGGTAAACTTATCAATCCTGCCGCCGTCAAACATACGGCTCTGCTGACCATCGAAGGCGAAAAGGATGACATCTCCGCCCCTGGTCAGACAACGGCAGCGCATAAAATGTGCGCAGGCCTGAAATTGAGCCAGAAGTTCCATTACCAGCAGCCGGGCGCCGGACACTATGGCATTTTCGCCGGTTCAGGCTGGCGCGACGACATCGCGCCGCGCATCACGGCCTTCATCCGCGAGATGGCAGCGCGTCACAACCTCAGCTACGACCTCCCCTCGAAGAGCGTTATGCCCGAGACATTCGCGCCGCTTCAGGATAATACGCCCCGGAAGGCAGGCAAGCCGCCCCGGTTCGGGACTTGATTTTTCAAGGGGTTACCGACTGAAAAATGCTATCTAATCAATAGCATGACATTGTATTTGACATAATAATTGAATTTAAGTATGATGGCTAAAATATTTTGCTAAAGGGTCATCACGCTTTTATGACGGATCATTCCGCCAGTGCAGAAAAGAAGGATGCGGTTCAGGCACGCGCGCTGGCGAAGCCCATCTATGACATCATCAATCGCCTTGCCCAGCCGCCAACGGCGGAGGAGTACAGGCTGATGAAGGATCTTATCCGCCAAGGGGCGGATCTTGAGGTTCGCTATAACGACGGCAACCATGAAACGCTTCTCGAAATTGCACTGGCGCGCGAATATACCGACGCCGCGCTTTTCCTTATCAATCAAGGCGCCGACATCCATGCCCGTTGCGTGCAGGATATCACACCGTTTATCTTCACAGCCATGAAGGGCAACGCGAAGGTGATGCAGGCGATGCTCGAGACGGGAATGGCTCCTCTTCCCGACCGCGATTTCTACGACAGCCTTGGTGAAGGCAAGACGGCGTTGATGTGTGCGGCAGAATGGGGCCGCATTGACTGCGCGGTCATGCTGATACGCAACGGCGCGGATATGAATCTTAAAAATAACGTGGGTAAAAGCGCGCTCGCCTATGCTCAGGAAAAAGACCATAAGGACATCGTCGCAGGCATGCAGCTGGCGACTGCAGATGTCGAGGGCGAGAAATTCAGCAAAAGCGCACATAACGGGGCATCGGCCCCCGTCAGGCTGATGAAGACGCTGAGGCTGAAGGCCTCCAACGCAAACAAGGGGCCGGGGTAAAGACATGCCGAAGCGATCCTTCAATGCCGCAAGCGTCACGCCTGATGAACTCGGGGCGCAGTTGTATGCAGAGGCAGCCCGGAAAAATCCGGATCTCCGGAGAATGAAAACCCTCATCGCCGCGGGCGCGAATATAGAATACAGAGGAGACCAGAATTATACGCCGCTTCTTGCCGCGGTCGGAAAGCAGAATGTCGATGCAGCTGCGCTGCTGATTGATAATGGCGCCGATAAGTATGTCAGAGCGGGTGAGATGGCGCCGATGTTCTATGCAATTGCTCTCTATCATCTCGACATGGTTAAAATGCTGCTGGACAAAGGAGTCGATCCTGAACGCGACGTGTACAAGGGCGGTTTGACGGCGTTGATGTGGGCGGCGAATTTCGGCAAAAAAAACCTTGCCGACGAACTCGCGCGGCGCGGCGGCGATGTCAATCGCATCAATCCGAATGACGGGAAAGCGGCTCCGGACTACGCTGAAGACAATCTCAAACCGCATATCGCGAAAAGCCTGCGCCGCATTGACACCGAGAAGAAGGATCTCGCGATCCAGGAAGAAAGAGCAGAAAAAGACCGGGCTGAGCAGCAGCGTCTTGCTGCGGAAAAGGCCGCGCTTGACGCCGAGTGCGATGCCGGCCTTCCGCTGAAGGGGTCGGTCAAAGTGATGCGTCCCCTCAGTCTGGCCCGGCCTGCGGCTAAAATATGACGGTCAAGTCCTTTAACAGCGCGGCAGCGACGCCTCAGGAACGCGGGCTTGCGCTTCTTGAGGAAACCGGACGATTGCCGCCCGACCTGTGGAAAGTCAACGACCTTATTATCAATGGCGCCGATCTGGAGCAGAAAGACGACGACAGCATGACCCCCCTGCTCCGTGCGACGAAGCTGAATTCGACCGGCGCCGCCTTTCTGCTGATTCACCATGGCGCCGATGTGTGTGCAGCCGACAAGACGGGGGATACTGCGCTAATGTATGCGGAACGACATCACAATTTAGAAATAATAAAACTGCTGCAGGACTGCCGCGCACCAAGCCGGGGCATGGGCGGAGGCATGACCGGCGAGATGTGGGACAGGCATATGGAGAGCTTGCGTGAGCAGGCTCTTGCCGAAGAGGCAAAGGAAACCACAATAACAGTTTTCAAGCCCCTGACGCTCAAGCCGGCAGGTTAAGGCGCCGGCTTCGGTCCCGGCGGGCGGAACTTCGGCTTGTCGATGGATTTGTCGTTCTCTGCCGTCACTTTGTCCATCTGCTTTTCCAGCTCTTCAAGGCGCGACTTCAGCGCCTCGATCTGGCGCTTGGCGGCAGGCGAGAATTCCTCGGCCAGGTTCTGTGCGGGCTGGGGATGCTGGCGGGACCAATCCGCGCGTTCCTCGTGCAGCCGGTCGAGGCTCCTGTCGACGTCCTTCATTTCTCTTTCGATACGCTTCGCCTCGCGCTTGCAACGCAACCAGCCGGCGCCGCTGACAGTGGCGATTACCGTGCCGATCCCGCCCAGCAAGGCGAAATCGGCGGCGATTGCGACGCCGCCGACGACGCCCCAGAAGCCGAATTCGGCAGCCTCCCTCTGCGCCGCGCTTTTATACGCCAGCCAGCGGTCGGTCAGCTCGCGCTTGCGGCGTTCGAGGTCCTGTATCGGGTCCTTGCCGTCCATTCTTATTTCGCCTTCAGCCAGGTTTCCGCCATGCGCACCCAGTAGGCTGCGCCAACGGGAAGGACTTCGTCGTTAAAATCGTAGTGCGGGCTGTGCAGGCCGGGATCCTTGTCCGTTTTGCCCTGGCCAAGCGCGATATAGGCTCCCGGACAAGCCTGGAGGAAATAAGCGAAGTCTTCACCGCCCATGGTCGGCGTGAAGGGCAGGACTTTGTCTTTGCCCACGACGTCCGCCGCGACCTGACGCGCGAATTCGGTTTCCTTCGCTGTATTTACGACTGAAGGATAGCCAATGTTCCACTTCACTTCGACCTGTGCGCCGAAGGCCTCAGCGACGGATTTGACGACCTGGCGCAGTTTTTCTTCCAGTTTCTTGCGCGTTTCCGGCTTGAAGGCGCGCACGGTGCCGCCCAGATCCACGCTCTCCGGCACGACGTTGAGGCTTTTAGTGCCAGCCTGGAATTTGCAAACGGAAATAACAGCGCTGTCCGCCGGATCAACATTGCGGCTGACGATGTGCTGCAACGCGGTGACAATTTGCGCGGCGCAAACGACGGGGTCGATGGTTGTATGCGGGAATGCCGCGTGGCCGCCCTTCCCCAGCACTTTCAGTTCGAACGTATCGGTGGATGCCGTCATAGGGCCTTCGCAGATCGCAAAGGTGCCAGCCGGCAGCCAGGGCCAGTTGTGCATGCCAAAAACGGCCTCACAGGGGAATTTCTTGAAGAAGCCTTCCTGCACCATCACGTTTCCGCCGCCGCCGCCCTCTTCGGCCGGCTGGAAAATGGCATAAACGGTGCCGTCGAAATCGCGTGTCTGCGCAAGATGCTTTGTCGCCGCCAGCAGCATGGCCGTATGACCGTCATGACCGCAGGCATGCATCTTGCCGTCGTGCTTCGAGCAATGCTTGACGTTGGTCTCTTCGCGGATGTTCAGCGCGTCGAGATCGGCGCGCAGGCCGAGGCCGCGCTTCGAAGTGCCTTTCTTGCCCTTGATAATGCCGACGACGGCGGTCTTCGCCATGCCTCGGTGAATTTCCACGCCCCAGGTTTCCAGCAGTTCCGCCACGTAGTCGGACGTCAGCACTTCTTCGAAGGCCGTCTCGGGGTGCTGGTGGATATGCCGGCGCCAGCGGCTGAATTCGTTGTTTTCTTCCTTGAGTTTAGCAAGCACGCTCATTTTACCACTCCTGTTACCTGAAAAATTTTTTCAGCCATTTGTCCCGACGCGCGCGCATGCTTTGCGCAGCATCGGGCTTTTCGGCATCGCCGAGATCCTTTGTCGCCAGATGGGCGATTTCGGCCTTGAACATATTGAAGAAAGTCGATTTCGAAAAATCAAGCTCGATCTGTTCGCCGGTCTTCTTGTTGGTCATCACCGGATTTTCAACGGTGTTTTCAAGCCATTTCGCCGCGATGGGCAGGGATTCGATGCCGGCGACATACCAGTCGTTGCTGGTTGCATGGCCGTCGGATACCGTTTTTCTTTTCGCCGCCAGCAGCGCCTCGGGCGGGCCGCCTTCCATGCTGCGCCAGCCGAGTTTTTTGGCGAGGTTCTGGACGGGCGTCGTTTCCATCTGCGCCACAAACATATTGTCCGGTGGCTCGACCAGGAAGGCGCGCATCGTCTGCATCGCGATCATGGCGTCGAAAATGCCGCCGTAGCCGTTCAGCACGCAGCGCGTCGTGCCCAGTTCCTGCCATTGTACATGCTCGACTCCGTGCATGTCCTTGGCTTTATGGGCGTAGGTGATGGACGCCGCCACGATTGCGCCCTTTTCATCCTCGATGAGAACGACCGCCCCGTCGCCCGTAAGCTGCTTCATGAGGTCATGCTCGCGCTTGAGGACATTCTTATGGGCGTTCAGGTCATAAAACTCGCTGATCTTGTCAAAATCGTCCTCGACAGAAAAGCGGATGAAATATTTTTTGGGCGCGTCTGTCATGGCTGTCCTTTACCGGAAAAAGTCCTTGAGCCACCTGTCGCGACGGCGGCGGATGTTCTGGTTCGCGTTCGGCTTGTCCACGTCTCCGTAATCCCGCTTGGCGAGGTCGCGGATTTCGTCGGCGAAGAGCTTGAAGAACGTCGACTTGCTGAAATCAAGCTCGATTTTCTCGCCGGTCTTCTTATTCTCGAGGATGGGATTATCAAGCGTCTTTTCCATCCATTTTGCCATGACGGGCAGCGCCTCGACGCCGCAGTGGAACCAGTTGTTCGTGGACAGGGCCGGCACATCGGCGGGGTCGACGCTTTTTATTTTCGCGTCCATCAGCCCGTCCGGTATTTCGTCCATACGGCGCCAGCCGAGCTTGCCAGCCATACCCTGCACGGGGGCCGTATGCATCTGTGCGACGAAGACGCTTTCCGGCGGCTCAACCAGGAAGGCGCGCATGGTCTGCATGGCGATCATGGCGTCAAAAAGCCCCGGGTAGCCGTTGAGGATGCAGCGCGTCGTGCCCAGTTCCTGCCACTTCACGTGCTCGACGCCGTCTTTGTCCGCCACTTTATGCGGATAGGTGATGCTGGAAGCGACAATCGTGCCATCCTCGTCCTCGATGATGACGACAGCGCCATCCTTGACCAGTTTCTTGACGAGTTCCTGCTGGCGCTTGCGCACGTTTTTGTGCGCATTCAGTTCATAAAAGTCGCAGACCTTGTCGAAATCCGCTTCCTTCGAAAACCTGACGTAGTATTTTTTCGGCTTTTCTTCCGTCACCTTGAGCGCCTATTTGAAAAACTTGTGCATCCATTCCTTGCGGTTCTGCGAAATGCTGCCCTTCGGATTGGGTTTGTCGGGATCGCCGCAGTCGCGGGTCGCGAG
The DNA here is from genome assembly GCA_004297545.1 of Alphaproteobacteria bacterium. Taxonomy (GTDB): domain Bacteria; phylum Pseudomonadota; class Alphaproteobacteria; order Micavibrionales; family UBA2020; genus JAPWJZ01. The sequence goes on along the minus strand of SCTB01000087.1, from coordinate 5,136 downwards.
GTCGCGGATTTCCGGCTCGAACAGCTGGAAGAACTTCGACTTGCTGAAATCGAGAATAATTTTATCCCCGTTTTTTGGGTTCTCGAGATAAGGTTTGTCGAGGGCGTCGCGCATCAGTTTCGCCATGACGGGCAGCGCTTCGGGACCCGCCGAGTACCAGTTTTCCTTGCCGCAGGTTTCCGTGGCGTCCACCGTCGCGTCGGAAACGCGGACGAGCTCGTCAGAGGGATCCAGCGGGCGGAAGCCAAGTTTATGCGCCATCTTGCGCACAAGCGGGCTTTCCATCTGGCAGACAAAGCGGTCATCGGGCGGTTCGACAAGGTAGGCGCGCAGGGTCTGGATGCCGATCATGAGGTCGAACATTCCGGGATAGCCGTTCAGCACAATGCGCGTCGTGCCGATTTCCAGCCATTCCTGCTTGCTCGGATCCTTCTCGCTCATCAGGGGATAGGAAATGGACGCGCCGACGATTTCGCCCTTCTCGCTTTCAATGATGACGATGGAGCCATTGTCGGCCATTTTTTTCATGAGATCTTCATGCCGGTCGCTGACGTTGTCATGCGGATTGGCACGGTAAAAATCCATGATCTTCTCGTGATCATCGACGTTGGAAAATCGGATGTAATACTTGCGCGGCGTGTTTGTCACGGTGCTCCCCGTTCTTATGGTTTCGGATTTGCGCTGTCGTTTTGCAGCGCAAAGCAGTTTTTGTTCATAATTTTGTTGTGTTACGTAACTTTTATAACGGACGAAAGCACCTCTGGCTAGAGGCTTGATATAATGAGTGAATTTGTTATGTTAAGTCACCGTTAAATCCTTCCATGCTAAAGTGTAATTGTATATCCAGAGTTTTCGCATTGGGGCAGGTGCGGCAATGGAACAAATCATAAACATACATGAAACAAAGATAGTGGGAAGAGTGTTGCGGGGTTTGCAGTTTGTGCTCCTCATCTGTGCGGTGCTGGCGTTGACTGGCTGCATTCCGCAGGGAGATGAGAAGGTCAATACCGAATTGTTCAAGAATAGAGAGGAAGTATCGCAGCGGACGGATCAGCTGCGCAAGGGCATGACGAAAAAGGCCGTCTTTGAGAAACTGAACGTCAACCCCAGCCGCTTTGAACGCATGAGCGTACAGGACGTCCAGATGGCTATCTACGGCAATTCACAGGTGCGTGGCTCGCCGGAGCAGCTCGAGGCCTTCAAGCGCCGCCTGGCCGGATACGAAGGCTATTCCCTGCCCTATCGCAACATCAAGGCCGACGGGACTTTGGGATTTGGCAGCATGAAAGTAACGAGAAGCGGCTGCGATTTACGGCTGATTCTGATTTTCGATCACGGTAAGCTTATCCGTTCTACCGTCGAAGGGACGCAGACGATCAAGCATGTCGAAGATGAAAACCTCTGGCCGGCTATCATCAAGCGCGGCATCGGCTTCGCCTTCTGAGGTGCTCTGACGCCCAAAGGAATCCTGCCATCGAAGCGACAGGACGATCCATAAAATTCATTTTTACCAGGAATTCCAAACCTTTGGCCGCTGAGCGAAGGGTTTGGCCGTTTCCATGCGTATCATGGTTAACAACACAATGATAAAATGAAACTGCAACCGGGTTCTGAAAGGGAAATAGCCATGAAAAACCTTCTTTTTATAGCACTTTTGTTCGCATCAACCGCCGCTTTCGCGGATAACTCCGTCGCGACGCCTTCGGTATCGCCGCCGGGCCAAAGCGCAGGCAGCGCACCACCGCAGAAGGCGGAGAGATTTGAAGAGATGAAAGCCAAGGCTCTGGAGAGAATTCAGCAGCATTTGGCGAAGCTGCAGGAGAAGCAGGCCTGCGTGCAGGCCGCCACGACACCCGAAGCGCTGAAAATCTGTCTGCCGAAGATGGGCGAACACCGCGGCAAGTGGGGTAACGGCGAAGGCAAGGGCGGTGGATTTGGCGGCGGCCGTTTTAACAAAAATAATGACGGCAATAACAGCGACGGCGCCGGCAACTCCGAGAATGCGCCAGGACAACAATAATAAAAGCCCGCTCATGATACTGACGAAGCCCGCTCTCCTCCCTGACGAGCGGGCTTTATCTTGCTCCCGAGTCGCCGCGGCGTGACAAAGCGCAGTTGTAATTTCCATTCCTGCGAACCATTCGCATCATCCGGAAAATTTCAAATTGCTTCCGCGATTTGAACGAAAACGCCGTTTAAATCAAACTTAATGAGGCGGATGGTAAAATCGAGGATATGGCATGAGTTCCGGCAAAAAAAAGAGGATTCAGCTATGTCAGGCACAGATGTTATTTCGTCCCCGCAGGCGGGGGCGCAGCAGCTTATATTCACAGATGAAATTCAGGCTCTCCTGGAGCCTGAAGCGCGTGTCATTGATGAAATAACGCGCGCCGGAATCGCGCGATTTTTCCGCCTGATTTCAGTATGCGCGTTTATTGTTAAACGAGCGCTGTTCTGGTTGCATCGGATCGCCCTCATCATCGGGGCGATTTCTCTTTTAGTAGTGCTTATTGCGGCCATGGCGGCCCCGAAGGCCGGACCGGGGCTGATGGGCTGCACCATACAGTCATCGGGATTATTTTGGTAGAGAGCTTCAAGAAAGAAATACAGAAAGGCACAGACTAGCAGAAAACAAGGCGCGATAAAGCAAGCGCGTGCCAGCACGGCACGGGCGACCACTCGTGCTTAAAAAACAAGAAGAGTCATCAGGAGGCACAAATGCAAAAGAAGAATACCAGAAACCTTGGCATCGCGATGCTCTGCGCAGGCGTCGCCCTTATCGCTTTCCCTTTTGTGCAATCGGCAATGCAAGGGAGCATCAATAACGGGTCGGTGAACAATTTCTGCAACGACGGCATACATGCCTGCAAAACAATGTCGCAAAATGTTGTCCCATCTGGCGGTTATGGAGGCGGAACCGCAACGACTTTCAGAACAATGTCGCAAAATACCATTCAGGCGTCTTCCAGCTTCGGTTCCCTCTTCGGCTGGATGGGCGGCAGCGGCAGTATCAGCAACGGCAATCTTAACAAAGTAAACGCTTCAAATTTGGCAATTGACAGTGTTTCAGTCTTTGACGGCGGCGGTTATCCGGCCGGCGGCGCGCCTGTCTACCAGGCCTATACACCGCCCTATGCCTCGCCAGTTCCCAATGTCGCGCCGTCGGATATGAATACCTCCCCTTATTACAAGGAGACTGGCCGCGATGCATTCCCGGATTTTGAGGAAAACGGCGTCAAATCCGCCTCCGCAGATCCTGTATCGACTTTTTCCATCGACGTGGATACGGCGTCCTACAGTTTTGTGCGGCGCATGCTGACTCAGGGGCAGATGCCGCAGAAGGACTCCATTCGTCTTGAAGAGCTTATCAACTATTTCCCTTACAGCTATCCCCTTCCCGAAAAGGCGGAAGAGCCTTTCAGGCCGACCATCGCCGTTTACGACTGCCCCTGGAAAGAAGGCGACAAGCTTCTGCATATCGGCATCAAGGGGTATGACCTGGCAGCGCGGCCGAAATCGAACCTTGTGTTCCTCATCGACACGTCAGGTTCGATGAACTCGCCCGACAAGCTGCCGTTGCTTATCAATTCGTTCAAGCTGATGCTCGACAGCCTGAACCCGGATGATACCGTCGGCATCGTGACCTATGCCGGCACGGCGGGCGTTGCGCTTGAGCCGGTAAGAGCCAGTGAAAAGGCAAGAATTGTTTCCGTGCTCAACGGGCTTTACGCGAGCGGTTCGACCGCTGGTTCCGAAGGTATCCGCACGGCTTATGAACTCGCAGCAAAGCATTTCGCCGACGAAGGGAATAACCGCGTTATCCTGGCGACCGACGGCGATTTCAACGTCGGCATCTCGAACGCAGATGACCTGAAAGACTTCATCGAGAAAAAACGCGACAAGGGGATCTTTCTTTCCGTGCTGGGCTTTGGCCAGGGCAATTACCAGGACAAGACCATGCAGGCGCTGGCGCAGGCCGGCAATGGAAATGCCGCCTATATCGACAACCTGAACGAGGCGCGCAAGGCGCTTGTCGAAGAGGCGGCATCGACACTGTTCACGATCGCCAAGGATGTCAAAATCCAGGTCGAATTCAATCCAGCCAAGGTTCAGGAATACCGGCTGATCGGCTATGAAACCCGCCACCTGAACCGTGAGGATTTCAGCAACGACAAGGTCGACGCAGGCGAAATCGGCGCGGGACACGCCGTGACGGCGATTTACGAAATCACCCCGGCGGGCGCCAAGCCGGTGCTGGAACCGCTGCGCTATGGAGCGAAGGAAAAGGCGCAGGTTCAGGGACCGCAACTGGAGAAATCCACTTTTACCAATGAATATGCCTTCCTGAAAATCCGTTACAAGCGGCCGGATAGCGACAAAAGTCAGTTGATGACGCAGCCTGTCACGGCGGCGGACGAGAAGAAATTCCAGGATCTGCCCGATGATATCCGCTTTGCCGCGGCCGTCGCGGGCTTCGGCCAGCTTCTGCGCCACAGCAAATATACGGACAAGCTGACCTGGAATGACGTGGCCAAAATGGCCGAAAATGCGCGCGGCAGGGACGAGTATGGCTATCGCATGGAATTCGTCAACCTCGTCAACCTCGCGAAATCTGCGGCGCGATGACACCCTTGACGGCGCGCGGTGAGCCGGATGCCCAGAACACCCCCATCCGGCTCACCAACTCTTCTAATTTGGTGAACCTTGGCCCTGATCTGCTTCGTTGGAGGCGGTATGCCCTGACCTTTATCGCATCCTCTGCGGCTGTGCGGGGCCCTGAAGCCTGCCTTGATAAATTTCCTGCGGGCTGCCAGAATGGGTTATGGTCAGTCCCTTGAAATCGGCTTTTCCCGGCAATACCCCGCCCACGCGCGAGGAGATTAACGAATTTTGCGCCGCGGGAAAAACCGGCGATCTCGAGAAGCTGAAAGAGTCTCTCGACAAGTTCGGCGCCGCCATCATCAATGAGCGGGACCATGGCGGGGACACGGCGCTCACATGGGCGGCGTGGACGGGCAAGATCGATGCGGTTGAATTTCTGCTGGCGCGCGGCGCGGTGCTTGATGCTCCCGGCATGCATGGCAAGACAGCGCTGATCTGGGCCGCACAGGGCGGCAAAAAGGATGTTGTGGCTCT
>SCTB01000086.1 GCA_004297545.1 Alphaproteobacteria bacterium | reverse complement strand
CATCGGGTCCCTTTATCCTGATGATCTTGCTTGAATCGTCCTGCTCCGGATCCCCTCCACGTCCTCCCCAGCACCATAATGACGTGTCTTTATGCAACGCGCAAAATAAACTGGTACCTTGACTATCCAATCGGACAATGCCTTCCAGCGGCTTCCCGTTGTCCAAGGTAACCTGCTTCATAACAAGATTACGATTGCGCTCCCACCCCTCTCGCAAAGACTTGCCGCACCAAACTGTCCCCTCTTCCTTCAAAGCGCACCCCGCATTCGACCCACTAAAAACCTGACGGACTCTAGTGCTTTGATCAAACAGTCTTTGCGGCTCCGGATGCAGCCTCATGCTCCAGCACCAGGCGGAATCATCGCTCAGAATAGCGCATGCCTGCCAGCTCCCGACATCCACCTCGATGACAGGTTTATCCAACGGAATCTCTATTGGAAAAATCTTTGATTTCTCATGAAACGGTTCGGGCGTAGCCCCATCGTTAGCGTAGGTCTCTCCCCAACACCATAACTTTCCTTTCATTGTAATTGCGCAGGAATCTGACATGCCGGGATACAAATGAACAAATGAGGACCGTAACGAAGAATAATTTGTTACCGTTGGCGAAGAATCCCAATCTGGATACTCATACAGATGGGCTCTTTCACCTTGCTGATTCCAACACCAGATCGACTTATTGGATGCCTTTCCGCAGTGGGAATATCCACTCCCCATCTCAAAAGAATGAATCGGAGGAAGACCCTTGACTTGGTGGACCGGACCGGGTGGCGCAGCCTGACTATCCGTATCGCCACCGCCCCAACACCACACGGTGTTGTCGCTTCTTAGCAGGCAAGCGTCGTATATTCCGCCATCAATTTTCTTGACTTGGAATCCATCAAGTATCTTTTCGACTTCCATTGCCCAAGAAGGCGTAATTGAAAGACCTCTAAGACCATTTCCGAGTTGGCCTGCGTCATTTTGCCCCCAAGTCAGGATTCTTGTCCGGACCTTAGGATGACTCACAGGAACCTGCAGAAGTCCGCTACGAGCATCTAAAAGTTTCTGAACATCGCGTTCCGGAGAGGCTTTCTCTGTCTTTGTCGTTTCTTCTTTGAGGACTTTGCGATCGCCGATAACATTACTGCCGTTGTCAGGCAAATATGGCTTCACTTCATTTTTCTGGTTTAACCCGGCTTTTGAATTACTCAATATTTCATTTGAGACCTTCCGTTGCGGCGGCGTTGACGCTTTGCTGCCCGTGGAAACCTCTGCTTCAAATGCGCGCGCCTGCGCATACCACGTCTCCGGAAACTCCCTGCGCGTGACTGCAAAAGCATAGCTATTATCGCAGGTTTTATTTACAGTTGTATTTACACCGCTGTTAATAACGACTTCACGAGTCTTCTTCTGTGTATCCGTTGCAACCCATGTCGTCTTTGACTTGTTCGTTGATTTCTTTTTTGTCCAGCTCAAGCACCCATCAAGCGTAACGGTATCAAGCTTGGGATCGGCCTCTATCTCAAGCCAATCCTCGTCCAATTTATTTAGTCCGGGGGCCAAAACGAAAATCGCGTTCGCTTCTCCGTTAGCCAACTTGAACTTTTCGATACTAATGAGATGGGCGCCGTCAATGAATATCGTCTCGTCAGAGCTGATTACTACAGTATCGCGACCACCTGCACCGTCGAATGTCGGACCATGAATTGCGGCACCAGGAGAAACTGAGGAAAATGCAACTGGACTATGATTCTGCGGACTTGAGCCACGCCGAGCATCTATTAGGAAAGTAACGCCGCTTAACGCCAGTGATGAGCCTTTAAGTGAGAGTTCTGCTTTTCGGCCAGTATCTCCTACAGTGGCCGACAGGGTATCTATTTTGGATTGAAGACCATCAACTTTCTTGCCAGCTTCGGCAAAAAGACTTTCCGTTTTGTCTTGTTTCACTTTTGCTTGGTCTGATGCCTCCTTGAGCTGCTTATTGAGGGCCTCAATATCGCGCAATCGCGCATCAGCCCTCTCGAGCAATTTCTGGGTTTCAGTTATGGCCGAAGAAATATTAGTTTGTTGTCTTTCAATATCTTTGGTGTGGGTAAAGGACCAAACTGCATAAGCAGTCGATGCAACTACAAACGCCCCGATAATTACGAACAAAAATTTTGTGGGATTTGATGTCATTTTTGCTCCATAAGCCCGTTGCCAGTATAGAAAAGCGGCGTTAACGGAGCTTTACGTGATTATTCCATAAATTACTCGTGAGCCGTTTTGCGTTTTCTCGAAGGCTATAAATCGAACCAAAAATCTTGGCGTGGTGTTCGTTGTCCCAAAATGAAACGCCCACCCCGCCTCACCCACAGCCCTGTTTATTGATTATGTAAAATATTTCCCCTTCTCCCCACCACTACCTTGTGATGTCTGCGCGGAGTGCGTGCGGAGTATGTGCGGAGATGGCGCTCCCGAGGCCCTTCCGATGTGCGGAAAAGCAGCTGTTTATGCGGGTTTCCTGCGTGTCCGGGGGGCTTGAAACACCTTTTTGCGCATGCGGCGGTTTTGCGCGTTTAGCCCCCGCGACGGCTCTTTTGCTTCGCGCTGGCCACCACCGGCTGCTTCTGCGTGTTGCATTTGACCGCGCTCACGTAGGCGCGCGAGGGCCAGTAGCGCACGCGCCCGGTGTCGACATGGATGAATTGATCTTCGGCGTAATAGCCCACGCCGCCCTCGCCGATGCAGGTCACGATGTCGCGCAGTTCGCGCGTCGTGACGCCGCTGATGCGGATGTCCATCGCCTTTCCGCGCATGTGGAGCGAATGTTTTGCCTGCTCCCCGCCCGCCTGGCGCAGGCCTTCGTTCGTCTCCGGCGCGCGGTAGGAGGAGACCACCTGGAACTGCACGCTTATTTTCGGGTGCTTCCACTTCACCTGCGTCTGGATGTCCGCCAGCAGGTCGAAGAGCTCCGGGTCCATGTCGATGGTTTCGCCGCGCCGGTAATCGCGCATGAACCATTTTTCGTCCTGGTCCAGCGCCTCGCCGTCGCGCCGCGTGATGCGGAGGTTTTCGCCGGTGTGCACGTTGTAAAACTTCAGCGTATATGCGGGGTCTGACGGCGCATCGTCCTCCGCCGCGATATCCGGTGTTTCAAGCTGTTGCGCGGGAATAGAAAGCTGTTGCGCAGCAACATGCGCAGGCGGCAGCGCGGCGGAACCGGGCGCTGCGGCCGCCAAATTAAACGACAGGCATAGGGCGAGGCCCAGACGGGCCGCGTTTTTGCGTTTCATGATTCACTTGCTGCGGCTAAATGATTTGGCTTTTATAGCGAATCTGCGGGCCTTATGCAAATGAAAATCTGGCCGTATTTCAGTGGCGGCAGGGCCGCAGCAGGCCCGACAAAAGTTTTCTGGCCTTCGCGCCGGCGCCGGGCGCCAGCGTGTAATATTCCTCGAACAGGTTGCCTTTCGACAGGCGGATAAAATCCACCACAGACACGGCCTGCGTGCGGTAATGCGACAGGGCGAAAAGCTTGCCGGATTTTTCCTCGGGCGTGAGTTTCAGCACATGGCTCGCCGCCACATGCAGCTTGCGGCGCTGCTGCGATTTCAGGTATGACGCCGCATCCATCATATAGGCCTCTTCCGCGCCGTTCGTCGTGACGTAAAGCAGGCTCGCGCCCTGTTCCTCCGCAATCTCCTGCGCCAGCTTGGAGCAGAGCACATGGTCCGGGTGGCCGTTGATGCCGTTGGGCGGGAAACTGACGATGACGGTGTCGGCGGAAATCTTTCCGGCGGCGGACAGAATCTTTTTCCGAGCATCAGGCCAGGCGAATTTTTTGCCCCTGCGCGGGTCGAAATCGTTGTAGCCCAGGAAATGAACGTCGTCCACGCCCAGGCTCCGCGTCGCGTTTTCCGCTTCCTTGCGGCGCGCGGCGGCCAGCGCTTTCTGCGGCACCAGCCCCAGCGTGCGCCCATGCGTGCCGGAAGTCAGGAAGGCGACCCTGACCCGGTGCGATTTTTTCACCGCGCGCAAAATCAGCCCCGCGCAGAGCGCGCTTTCATCATCCGGATGCGGAACGATGACGATAATGTCGGACATATGGCGTAAACCCCTCCAGCTTCCTCTTCGCAAGGAGTATACGCGACAATTACCGCAGCGACAATGAGAGGTTACTTTTTGTTGAGGGACATATACCGCTCGATGATGGCGTCATACACATGCTGCATGCCGAATTCGCGCAGCTTGTGGTAGAAGCGCGGATGATGGCCGGTCGGCTTGAAATAGCCGGTGACCATGCCGTTTTCGTCCTCGCCGTCGATTTCATAGGTCAGCAGGTCCTGCATCGTGATGGTGTCGCCCTCGATGCCGGCGAGCTCCGAGATGCTCATGACCTTGCGCGTGCCGTCGCGCAGGCGCTGCACCTGGATGATGACGTTGATGGAAGAAGCGATCTGCCGGCGGATGGTTTCCGCCGGGATATTCAGGCGGTTCATCGCGACCATGCTCTCGATGCGGTCGAGCGCGTCGCGCGGCGTATTCGCGTGCACCGTGCCCATGGAGCCGTCATGGCCGGTATTCATGGCCTGCAAAAGGTCGAAAGCTTCCGTGCCGCGCACCTCGCCCACGATGATGCGCTCGGGCCGCATGCGCAGGCAGTTCTTCACGAGATCGCGCATGGTGACTTCGCCCGCGCCCTCCAGGTTGGCCATGCGGGTTTCGAGCGACACCACATGCGGCTGCTGCAGTTGCAGCTCGGCCGCGTCCTCGCAGGTGATGATGCGCTCGCGCGGGTCGATATAGCGCGTCAGGCAGTTCAGCATCGTCGTCTTGCCGCTGCCCGTGCCGCCGGAAACGATGGTATTGACGCGGCAGCCCGCGATGATGCGGATCAGCTCGGCGCCCAGCTCATCGATGGAGCCGTACTGCACCAGTTTCTCCAGCGTCAGCTTGTCTTTCTTGAACTTGCGGATGGTGAGCGCAGCGCCGTGCAGCGCCAGCGGCGGCAGGATGATGTTGACGCGGCTGCCGTCGTGCAGGCGCGCGTCGCAGATCGGGCTTGCCTCGTCGACATGGCGGCCGACGCGCTGCGCGATGCGCTGGCAGATCTGGACGAGCTGCTCCTCGTCGCGGAAGGAGAGCTGCGATCTCTCGATAATGCCGTCGATCTCGATGTAGACGGTGGAGGGGCCGTTCACCATGATTTCTGATATATCATCGCGCGCGAGCAGCGGCTCCAGGGGACCTAAGCCCAGCACCTCGTCGGACATGGCCTTAGCAAGGCGCGTCACCTCGCCCGGAGAGAGGGCGAGATCCGGATGATGGACGGAGATCTGCTCCACGATCATGTGGATTTCAGCCAGCGCTTCCTTGCGGTTGAGCCGCGCGAACTGGCGCGCGTCCACGGTGTTCTTGAAGGCCTGCAGCGCGATGGTGAGACCGTGCTCCAGATGCGGCGACAGCATGGTGTCCGCATCGAGCGTGGAGATGCGCGGCTCGGTCGAGGCCTTGCCGGCCAGCATCGCGGCGCGATTGACCGTCGTGTTCAAAAGGTTCTGGATGTCGCGCAGATCCGACGCCGGCACATTGCCCGCCGGCTCCTGCGGGGGCGCCTGCTTGCGGCGGCCAAACGACGGCGCCGTCGACGCGGGAGAAGCCTTTTCCTTGAGAAGAGTCTGAACTTCGGTGGGCGTCATGATGCTTCCCCTTTTTTTCGCGGAATCACAAACTTCAATACAGACAAACCGGGCATCGATATTAAGAAAGGTTAATTTTGAGGGTTTATCTGTGAGTCGCTGACCACTGACTCCAAAAGTCTTTTAGGTATCTATATTTAGCGTATCAAAGAAGCGAAAATATGTCAAATTAGGGGGCGGGAATTTCTCAAGAATATTTTTAATTATCAATCTATTATGATTAAAAATGCCGCGCGGAGATATCGCCTATTTTTGTTAATCTTTATTAATTTTGACGCTTCAGGTCAGGACCGGCGTCCGCTTTCGCTTCGGCTGCTCGATATCGTTCGTCATGCAGTGCACGCCGCCGAGGCCGAATTCGAAATTCTTCTGGCCGTAATCGGCGGGCAGGATCACCTTGTAGCCCCTTCCCGCCAGGTTGCGGCGCAGCTTTTTGCAGTTGCCGGTCATGACGAGCGTATTGCCGACGTCGATCATGTTGGTCGCAAGATTTTCCGCGTCTTCGTTCGACAGCTTGATGACGTTTTCCTTGCCGACGATTCCGGCAATTTTCCTGAAGGTTTCCCGGTTCGTCACCTTGGGCGAGATCATGACTTCGCCATGCGGCAGCTCCTCGGACATGCCGGTATCCAGGTGATACATATCGGGCATGTTGGTCAGCTGCACCGGCAGCATGGACCACTTGTGAACCTGCGTCCTGTTGATGGCATCGACCAGATTCTGCGCGGAAGCCTCCGAGCTCCAGGGATCGTCGATGCCCACGAAAATCGTGCGGCTGCTGGCATGGCGCACGACGTTGCCGCCTTCGAACCAGGCGTCTTTCACGATGACCGCCTTCACGCGGCGGCTGTTCAGTTCTTTTTGAATCTGCGCGATTTCGCCCTTGTAAGATTCAATATCATCCGCCGGGGTGCTGAGATTGCCCGCGTCATTGAGGTCCTGCAATTTCTGCGGGTCGGGCAGGTAAGCCGTGTCGCCGATCAGCACGTAGCGATCACGGGTGTACACTTCGCGAATGCCGCCCCTTTTTGATGGCGGGATGATTTCAAGATGCGCGCCGGCTTTCAGGAGCGCGTGGCGGATGCAGAACCATTCGCGGAAAATCTGCGTTTTGTCTTCCGCCTCGTCGCCGAAGGTCAGTTCCTCCGGGCCGGCCATGATCAGCTTGCGCTTGATGGAAGGCTCCTCGCGGTCAAGCTCGGACGCCGCGAAGGGGAGGCTTTCCGCCGCGCGGTTGAAATCATCCATCAGGATTTTCTTGAGCTGCTTGGCCTTCTGCGGCGGCAGCAGCTTTTTCTTCGCCCTGCCCCGGACCCAATCCCACAGCCGCGTCAGACGCTCCATGAAAGTCGGCGTAGCTTCGAGCGCCTCCGACAACAGACCATCCACCGATTGTTCATCGACCGTGATGATCTTGTCCTTGGGCACCAACGGGACGCGCGCAGCGATATAGCGCCGGACTTTTTCCAGCCGCCGTTCGGAAATCGGGAGTTCGGAATCTTCCTGTGCCATCGCCCTGTTTATTATTTATGAAAATAATATCACGCCATATGGAAAAAGGCAAGGCGAGTCAATCCCTTGATTCATTAATAGGTTTTTCCCCGTTTATGCACGGGTTTTGCACAAATAATCCCGAATAAAGCCTCAAACCCGCCCTGAAGCCTGCACATCCGCCTGCCACGATGGAGATATGCAGAAAGCAATCACATTTCCGGCGCTCGCGCCGAATAGTTACAGGCTCATCATCGGCGCCGGCATGATGCTGATGGCCATCGAACCCATCCGCTGGCTTGTGACGAGCTGGTTTAATCCGGCCTATGACTCGAAAGGGCTTTGGGTTTTCGCGCTCAGCGCCACCCTCTTCGGCTGGAGCTTTTCGAGCGCAAGAAAATTTCATGCCGGGCGCACACAGAAGACAGCCTTTATCCTTCTTGCCCTGACCACGCTGGTGCGCGGGTTGGGGCAGGTGCTGGCGATCAATGTTGTCGGGGCGCTGGCGCTCGTTATTGATGTTTATGCCATAGGCCTTCTGGCGGGTTTAAAGGACCGCAAGCAGGCCGTCTCGCCGGGCTGGCTTGCACTTCTCTTCGCCTTTTCGCTGCCGCTGGAGCGCATTTTGCAGCGCGTGGCGGGCTTCGGGTTGCAGCAGATATCAGCCTCCGGTGCCTGCTCTGTGCTGGAAGGAATATTCCCTGATACCGCCTGCAACGGCGTCCGTATCCTCATCGAAGGCCACGACGTGCTGGTGGATCTGCCCTGTTCTGGCGCGCGGATGCTGGTGTTGTTATGCATCTTTTATGCGGCTCTTATGGCGCTTCTGCGCCCGACGTTACGGCGTGCTTTGGCCGTCGGCATGGCGTTACTGGTGAGCGCGTTGGCCGCTAATATACTTCGCATCGTGCTGCTGGCCGTACTTGTCGCGCATCCGGTATCCGGCATCGATGCGATGGTGCAGCCCTGGCACGATATCATTGGTCTCGTTTTCCTCGCGCTGGCGGCGCTGCCTGTTGTCCTCCTCGCAGGCAGCGCTCCTGCGCCGCGCCGCAGCCGCAGGAACTCCGCGCCCACGGCGCCCGCAAAGACGCCACAAGCGATGCCTGCGCTCCTGTTTCTCGCCGCCGCGGCCATCATCGTCGCGCTGCCGCGCAAGCCGGTGGATGTCGCTGTTGCTCCAGCCGCCATCTCCCTGCCGGTCTCCATCGACGGCACCTATGGCATGCCCGTTCTGCTTTCCGAAAGAGAGAAGGCTTACTTCCTCCAGTTCGGCGGCTCGGCCCTGAAAGTTGAATACGGCCAGAACAGCGTGATGATGGTGCAAACGAATTCCCCCTTACGCCATCTGCACGCGCCCGACGAATGCCTGCGCGGCATGGGATATGATGTGCGCTATACTGGCATGCGCTATGACCCGCTGCCAACGGCCACTTACATCGCCGAAGGCCCGGATGGGGCGCAGTGGCGTATCGCGGTGACCTTCTACGCCGACCGCGACCACACCGCGAGCAATGTCGCCGAAGCCGTCTGGCGCTGGATGCAGCACCCCGGTACGACCTGGCACGCCATCCAGCGCATCACTCCGGCATCGCTGCCCGACGCGGACGCGCGGCGCTGGGACGATGCCGTTTTCGCCGCCCTCGATTTAACCCCCCGCCATTCGCAGGAGATCGCCTATGCCAAATTTCATTAACCTGCTCATATTGTCTGTGCTGTTGTTTTCACCTCTGCCGGCCTGGGCAGAAATCTCTCCTGACATCGTTGGCGGCAGGATCGAAGCCATTGCGGACGGCCGCCCCGTCAATTTCCCGCTACTGAAAACGGATATCGTCGCCAACGTCAAGGGCGACCTTGCCAGCGTTACCGTCAAACAGACGTTTTCGAACCCGATGGACAAGCCGCGGCATGCGACATATCTGTTCCCGCTCAATCACGACGCCGCCGTCAACAAAATGGTCATGGAAGTGGGCGACGAGCGCGTGGAAGCGAAAATCCAGCGCATCGAGCAGGCAAAGCAGACTTTTGAAACCGCGAAACACGAGGGCAAGGCGGCCGCCCTGCTGGTGCAGCACCGTCCCAATATGTTCACGCAGGATATCGCGAACCTGATGCCGGGCATGCCGGTTCAGGTTACGCTCACCTATGTATATGCCGTGCCGAAGGTTGACGGACAGTATGAACTTGTGCTGCCGCTGGTCGTCGGACCGCGTTATCAGCCCATTGGCGCGGGCGCTCCGCCCTCCCCTGCCGCGCAGGTCAGCGCGAAGGAACAATTCGGCCAGTGGGAGATCGAAAACCTGCCCGCCTACCCGCCCGTCGCCGGCCTCGATATTCCAAATGCAATCGAGAAAGACCGCGTTTCCATCGAAGTGCATCTGGATGCCGGGCTTCCGATTACGGCGGTCAGCAGCAAGACGCATGCGATCAAAGAGGAGAAAGGATCGGAAACATCGACTGTGATCCGGCTCGCCGATGGCCGCACCATCGACAATGCCGACTTCGTCCTGCATTACGGCCTTGCCGGCAAGCTGCCGCAGGCCGGCATGCTGGCGCACAAGGATAAGCGCGGCGGATTCTTCAGCCTGCAGCTGGAACCCCCTGCCGTGCCGGAAGCCAAAGATATCGCGCCGCGCGAAATGGTCTTCGTGCTCGACACCTCAGGCTCCATGAGCGGCATGCCCGTCGAAACCTGCAAGATCTTCATGAAACACGCGCTGAATGCGATGCACCCGGGCGATTATTTCCGCATCATCCATTTCAGCAACAATGCCGAAGAATACACGTCGCGCCCTGTCGCGGCGACACAGGAGAATATCAAGCGCGGGCTGGACTACGTGAACGGATTATATGCCGACGGCGGCACGGAAGCGAACAAGGCCATCATCCAGGCCTTCAGCATGCCGCCGAAGGAAGGCACCCTGCGCATCGTCGTTTTCCTCACCGACGGCTATATCGGCAATGAATCCGAAATCCTGCAGAGCATCGCGCAACGGCTGGATAACGCGCGCATCTATGCCCTGGGCGTCGGCACTTCCGTAAACCGCTTCCTGCTGGAGGAGATGGGCCGCGCCGGCCGCGGCTTCGCGCGCTTCATCGACCCGACCGAGAAGGGCGAAGATGTCGCCATCCAGCTTGCCAGCAAACTCGAAAGCCCGGTTCTGACGGATATTAATATCGACTGGGGCAACCTGAAGGTCGCCGAGCAGACTCCGGTGATCATTCCCGACCTGTTCGCCGGCGGCTCCATCCGCATCCAGGGGAAATACGACGACCCCGGCAGGCACACGATTACCGTGAAAGGCCGCGTGAACGGCCGCAAGGCGGAACTGCCAGTCACGCTCGACCTGCCGCAGGCGTCGGACGAAAAGGACAGCCCCATCCCCGTCATCTTGGCACGCACGCAGATCGCAGAAGACATGCGCCTCATTAACATGCCGCCCGCTTTTCGCCCGAAAGGATTCTCCGACGATACGCTGAAAGACAAAGTGATCAGCCTTGGACTTGATTTCAACCTCGTCACTCGCTGGACATCTTTCGTCGCTGTCTCGACTAAAATCGTGAACGAGCATCCCGAACTCGCGGAAAATACGAATGTCCCGCTGCCCATGGTCAAGGGCGTGACGCAAAAGGCCTATGGCAGCAGCATGATGCAGATGGCGTCATTCTCCGGCGGCTCGGTGCCGGAACCCTCGACCATTGCCGGGCTTGCCGTGATATCCGCGCTGGGCCTCTTTGCCCTGTGGCGCCGACGGCAGAGGCGCGATTTCCAGGCGCTGCTCTACGTCATCGCGGCAAATGCCTGGCTTGCCGCCTGCAGCACCGAAGGCGACAGCCATGCGGGCTGAACCGTTACCCCGCGGAGTTCATTCCCTCTCCGTAAAACTGTCGGCAAGCGTGGCGCTGGTCGCGCTTGCCGACATCTTTTTCTTCCGGCATCCGCTCGGCTGGGCGACGGGTGTTTACCCGGCGATATTGATGGCCGTGCTGTGCATGACGCACGGCGGGATATTGAAAAACCCGGTCAACCAGCTTGTCGTACTTCTTCTATTCGGCCTGTCGGCGACGATGATTGAATCCCCCCAGACACTTCCGGCCACGCTTTATGCCGCCGGCATTGTCACGATGTTGATACTGCACAAGCGGCGAGACCCCGGAAGCGCGTTTTTATGGCTGAAGGACGCCCTGCTGTTTACTGGCCGGATTTTCACCCAGTGGAAAGCCGACCGGCGCATGCTCGATAAATTGCGCCGCAAGGGCAAGGCCCCCCAGGCAAAGCTGGGAGCAACTGCCGCCTATGCTCTGGCGCCTGTGACGCTGCTTGCCGTCTTCCTGATGCTGTTCACGCAGGCAAACCCCGTCATCGCCAAAATTATGAACAGGATAGACTGGACATTCATTTCTGATCTGCTGTCTCCTCTGCGCGGATTATTCTGGCTGGCTGGCGGCGCGATCATCTGGGCTGCGCTTAGGCCGCGGTTCACGCCGTCAAAACCGGGCGCTCCCGTCGCCATGCCAAACCTCGACCGCTGGTTCAACCGTAATTCCATCATCCTGTCGCTAGCGCTGTTCAATGCCCTGTTCGCCATGCAGAACGCGCTCGATATCGCTTTCCTCTGGAGCGGAAAGGAACTGCCGGACGGGCTCAACTACGCCGAATATGCCCATGCGGGCGCTTACCCGCTGATTGTCACGGCGCTGCTGGCGGCCGGATATGTCCTTATTACCTTCAGCAACCCCAGATACCAGTCGGCAGCGGGAGAACGGCTTGTCTATTTCTGGATCGCGCAGAATATATTCCTTGTTATCTCGGCAATCGACCGGACGGCAAACTACATCGAGATATATTCCCTCACCTATCTGCGCATCGCCGCGCTGATCTGGATGGGTCTGGTCGCCCTGGGCCTTGCCCTTATCACCGTCCGCGTCTTCCTTGCCCGCACGAATATGTGGCTGATCAATATGAATGTGCTGGCGCTGGCCGCGACGCTTTATGCCTGCTGCTTCGTCAACTTCGACCGGTTGATCGCGGATTACAACGTGCGCCACGCGAAGGAAG
>SCTB01000085.1 GCA_004297545.1 Alphaproteobacteria bacterium | reverse complement strand
TGAACATTTCGGGCAATTGACCTTTTTCCAGGTCGGGTGGTTGTAAATCGGGTTGCCCGGCTTGTCGAAGGCGACGTCTTCGGGCAGCGTCACCGGCAGGTCCTTTTCCGGCACCGGCACCACGCCGCATGCCTGACAGTGGATGACGGGAATGGGGCAGCCCCAGTAGCGCTGGCGGCTCACGCCCCAGTCGCGCAACCGGTACAGCGTCGTCCCCTGCCCCGTCTTAGCGGATTCGAAGCGCCTGATGACCTCGGCCTTGGCGTCCTCGACGCTCATGCCGTTCAGAAAATCGGAATTGAACAGGCGGCCGGGGCCGACATAGGCCTCCATGTCGACCGCGAATTCCTTCGGGTTTTTGTCCTCGGGGATGACGACGGGCACGACGTCGAGATTGTACTTGCGCGCGAAGTCCAGGTCGCGCTGGTCATGCGCCGGGCAGCCGAAGATGGCGCCGGTGCCGTATTCCATCAGCACGAAGTTCGCGATGAAAACGCGCAGCGTCTTGCCCGCTATGAACGGATGCACGACGGTCAGGCCCGTGTCATGGCCGATTTTTTCCGCGGTCTCGATGACGGCTTCCGAGGTGCCGAGCTTGCGGCACTTCTCGATAAAGGCCTCCACGCCTGTGTCGTTTTTCGCCAGCTTCTGCGCGACCGGGTGGTCGGGCGAAAGCGCGACGAAAGAAGCGCCGAACAGCGTATCAGGACGGGTGGTATAGATTTCCAGCCGCTGACCCTTGGGTTTCGTGAATTCGAAAAAGAATTTCAGTCCCTGGCTTTTGCCGATCCAGTTCTCCTGCATCAGGCGGACCTTTTCCGGCCAGCCCTCGAGTTGTTTGATGCCGTCCAGCAGGTCGTCGGCGAAGGCGGTGATTTTCAGGAACCACTGTTTCAGTTTCCGGCGCTCGACCAGAGCGCCCGAGCGCCAGCCGCGCCCGTCGACCACCTGCTCGTTCGCGAGCACGGTGTTCTCGATAGGATCCCAGTTGACGAAGGACTCTTTCTGGTAAGCGAGGCCGTTCCTGAGGAAGTCGAGGAAGAACTTCTGTTCATGTTTATAATAGTCCGGCGCGCAGGTGGTTATCTCCCGCGACCAGTCGATGGCGAGACCCATCAGCTTAAGGTCGGCTTTCATTGCCGCAATGTTGGCGTAAGTCCATTTTGCGGGATGCGTCTTGTTCTCCATCGCCGCGTTTTCGGCCGGCAGGCCGAAGGCGTCCCAGCCCATCGGGTTCAATACATTATATCCGCGGGCGCGCTTATACCGGGCGACGATGTCGCTCATCGTATAGTTGCGCATATGGCCGACATGCAGCTTGCCGGACGGATACGGAAACATGGCCAGCGTGTAGTACTTCGGCCTGGCCGCGCTTTCGGTGACCTCGAAGCACTTTTTCTCGTCCCAGGCTTTCTGCCAGCGGGCTTCGGTTTCCTTGACGTTGTAACGGTCGCTCATGGGCCTTATCCTGAATCCTAAAAATATAAGGACCACAGTAGACTATAAATATGCGGTGTTTTCCAGTGGGGAGTCGAAGCCCCCAAAACCACTTACCCGGCCTTGCCCGACTGCGCCACGCGCAGCTCCCGCGCGCGGGTCAGGATGGTGTTTTCGATATTGGTGGCCATGTCGGCGGGCACCTTGGCGTCGCGCCAGCCGCCTTTTTCCTGCGTCTGCTTGAAAACCGACACGCGCACGCCGTCGGCGCGTAACTGGCGATCAAGAATATAGACGCTGAGCTTGAAGCGCTGGCCCGGCTGGTCCGGGTTCTCGTACCAGTCGGTCAGGATGACGCCGCCGAAGGGATCGGCCGAGGCCACCGGCATGAACGATACCGTATCCAGCGATGCGCGCCACAGGAAGCTGTTGACGCCGATGCCAGCGCCGCCGCCATCGTTGTCATCTTCTTTGCCGAAAATCTTGTCGCCGACGGTTTTCCCTTCGCCCCAGATGGTTTCCTGCTTCTGGTCGCTGTAGAGGATCTTGTCGGTCCCCTTGGGCCGCGTGGGATAGCTGGCCTCGGACTTGATGGGGCCGCAGGCGGCCAGCGGGGCGCAGAACGCGGCCAAGGCCAGGGCAACAGTCAGAAAATGGAATAAACGGCTGTTCATATTTTGAAAACCTGTCGTCTGTTGGGGCCTCTTCGCCTGGTCCGGCGGGGCGGTTTCTTCTGGAACGTATGTACCATGGACCAGCGGATTCCCACAAGTAAAAGGGATTCGCGGCCGGGCCCGTGGAGCCGGACTCTGTAAATTTTTTGCGTCGTGCTGGTTTATGAAAAAACTTTGCTGCAACACAGGCTGCGACAGTGCCAAAAACGCAGAAAAACCGCCAAAAAATGCCGCTGTACGCGCAAAAACCGGTTCAATTTTCTGTTGCACCCATGTCACAGTCGGGGGCTTTATCCCCCAAAACCCGTTGTTCAGGTTGACCGGTTGCAGCTATCGGGGTTATCCCTCAAAGGGTAACGGCGAGAAGCTGCCTATGGGCTTTGCTGCCTGCTTGGGTTAGCGCCTCTCGTCAGATCAAAACATGCCTCCGGTCAATCCACCGGGGGTTTTTTGGAGGAAACACAATGAAAAAAGTACTTCTTGCAGGTACAGCAATTGCCGGCGTGGCGCTTCTCGCGTCTCCCGCAAAAGCAGACCTGAAGCTGGACCTCGGTGGCTACTTCCGTGGCTACATGGTCTATGCAGACAACGATGAAGTCGGCGGCACCAGTTCCTATGAGAACCTGCGCTCGTTCGAATTCAAAAAGGACGCTGAAGTCCATTTCACCGGCGAAACCACGACGGACATGGGCCTGACGGTCGGTGTTCATGCCGAGATGAAACTGCTGGGCAACGGGCTGGGCGGCTACGGCGGCTCGCTGGGCATCGGCGGCGGCGGCTTCAACAACGTCCTCTATCCGTACTACCAGGACGGTACCACCGGTACTAGCTCGATGATCGACGAGTCCTACATCTACTTCTCGGGTGGCTGGGGCCGTGTGAACTTCGGTAACGAAGACGGCGCTGCCTACCTGCTGCAGGTGGCTGCTCCTTCTGCTGACTCGAACATCGACGGACTGCGTCCCACCATCCAGGGCTTCAACTCGGATGTCTGGAACGACGGTTCGGCGGACCAGGACTGGTATGATCCCCTCAACTACGAGAACTACGGCTCCGGCGGCTATGTCTGGGTTAACTCGGTTCTTGGCTACGACAACGCGCAGTTCCGTAGCACGGACCGCATCACCTACCTGACGCCGAAATGGAACGGCTTCCAGGCGGGCGTGTCCTATGCACCGAACGCAGGCCAGCTTGCGATCGGTAACGGCACCTGGGGCATGTCGTATGACGACGTGAACGAAGGCTTCTACGAGCACCTCTGGGAAGCTTCGGCGCGCTGGGATGGCGAATTCCAGGGCTTCGGCATCAGCGTTGGCGGCGGTTATTCCGACGCTAGCCCGATGAACGACACAGGCAGCGGCACTGGCGACTTCGGTGATGACGACTACACCACCTGGGATGCTGGTCTGAACCTTTCCTGGCAGGGCTGGAGCCTCGGCGGCGCTTACCTGCACTCCAACACCGGCACGTCCGGCCCCGACGCCGACTACCGCGTCTGGGATGTGGGTCTGGGCTGGGACAACGGTCCCTGGCACCTCGGCGCAAGCTGGTGGAACGGCCGCTGGGAACAGAACGCCTATGGCAGCTCGTTCACATCGCCTGTGGGTGACGATCTCGAAGTCGACCGTTATGCGGTCGGCGGTGGATACACCTACGGTCCGGGCATGAGCTTCCGCGGTGCGGTTGCCTGGCTGGAAGTTGACAACGGCACCTCTACCGATCCGGAGCCGAGCCAACTTCAGGTTACCTTGGGAACCGACGTGAACTTCTAACTATCCCCCAAGGGATAAACAGAATAAGGAGAGGCGCCCCGAAAGGGCGCCTCTTCCTTTTTATCTGCGTTTCTCCTTGATTTTCGGGGCGGCTTGGGGGATTTTATGTCCAAAGACGAACAACCGCCGGAGAAAGGGAGATTCCGATGACACAGGAAACTGCACGGAGCGCGAGCAGAGCAGAAGCCCTGCACCGCCAGGCCGTTGAGGCGCTTGTGGCCGGCAGACTTCCGGACGGAATAGCCTTGCTTGAAAAAGCCCTCCTGGCTGATCCCTCATCGGCGGCTGTCTATATAGACTTGGGTACGGCTTCCTGGCAGAGCGGCAAACCGGAAAAAGCCTCCCGCCATTATGCCCGGGCCGTCAAGCTGGCGCCCCAGAATCCCTTCACCCTGAACGCCTATGGCGCATTTCTGCTCGAACAGCGCCGCCTGGAGGAGGCCGAACCTCTTCTCCGGCGCGCCTATGCCCTGAAGCCCGACCACTACGAGATCGCGAACAACCTCGGCCTGCTGCAGTTCCGCCGCGGCAACATGGCCCAGGCCGAAAAACTGCTGCTGGCCGCCATCCGGTTGAACCCCGCGTGGTCCAATGCGCGGGCTAACCTCGGCAACGTGCTGCGCGCGACAGGCCGGGTGGAGCTCGCGGAAAAGGCCTTCCGCGACGCGATCCGGATCAATCCCGAAAACGCGGCCGCCTGGGGCTACCTTGGCGAGCTCTACAACGAAGCAGGCCGCGTCGACGAGGCGTCCGATTGCCTGAAGAAAGCCATTGCGCTGGACCCGTCGCAGCCGCGGCCGTGGATGGCGTTGCTCGCGCTGTATGAGGTCAAAAGCGACCTGGAGGAAGCCGAAAAAGCGCTGGAGGAGGTCAGGAAAAGATTTCCCGAAAGCCCCGGGACGATCATTTTTCAGGCAAAGCTGCTGAAACGCCAGAAAAAGACCGCCGAAGCGATCTCCTTCATGGAAAAATACAAGGGCATGCTGAAGAAAGAGAAGCCGGCTCACAGCATCAATACCTTTTTCTTCGAACTGGGCCAGCTGTATGACCGCGAAAACAGGGCGGATGAGGCCTTTGACTGCTTTCTGATCGCAAACAAGGGGCAGAGGCAAACCGACACAAAGCAAATGGACCCGGCCTGGTGCCCCGGCGTCATGGCGCGCTTCCGGAAAGATTTCACGCCCGCGCTGGCGCAGGCCATTGTCTCGGCGCCTGCGGCGCCCGACGACAGGCCAGCGCCTGTATTCCTGGTCGGGTTTCCGCGTTCCGGCACCACCTTGCTCGACCAGATTCTCTCCAGCCATCCCGGCATCCGGGTCGTCGAGGAGGAGCCGGTGATCGACAAAATGGTCTGGCATCTCGCCAATACCCGCGGCGAAGTGCATAAGCATCTGCTGGCCGAGGAAATCGCGCGCACGGGCAAGCGCCCTTGGCATCTCATCAATCCGTGCTACCCCGCCTGTCTGGGCGACCTGCGGCCGGCGGAAATCACGGAGCTGCGCAGGATATTCTATGAAGGCCATGGCAACGCTGTTGCCGATGGCAAAATCTTCGTCGACAAGATGCCTTTGAACCTTGTCCATGTTCCAATCCTCAGGCGCGTTTTCCCCACCGCGCGCTATATCCTGGCCCTGCGCCACCCCTGCGATTCCGTGCTCAGCTGCTTCATGCAGCAGTTTTCGCTGACCCCTTTCATGGCGCGATTCCTGGACATTGAGGATGGCGCGCGCTTTTACGACGAAGCCTTCGGCCTCTGGGACCAGTACCAGAAACTGCTGCCGCTGAACGTGCATACCATCCGCTATGAGGACGTCGTGGCGGACTTCCAGCCCACGGTCGCTGCGGTCCTCGACTTCCTCGGCGTCGGGTGGAACGACGCCGTGCTGGAGTACGATAAAACCGCCCTTGAAAGAACCCGCATCTCCACCCCCAGCTACCACCAGGTGACCGAGAAAATCTATACCCGGGCCAGCGGTCGCTGGCTGCGCTACAGGAAGCAGCTTGAGCCGGTTTTACCCATTCTCGAACCGCATATCCTGAAGCACGGATATACGCTGGATTGACGGAACGGGGAAAGAGCCTCATGAAAGCAAGACCAGAAGGCGGCCCGGACATGGCAGCAGATCTGCATCGGCGCGCCGCCCAGGCGCTGCAGCGCGGCCTTCATGATGAAGCGCTCGAACTGCTGACAAGAGCCGTTTCCCTTCAACCGGATAATGCGGCCATTCATCACGATATAGGTGCCGTCTACTGGCGAAAAGGCCGTGTTTTCAAGGCGGAAGAGCACTACATGCGGGCGATAAAACTTGCCCCCGCCAGTTCGTCTGCTTTCAACAGCCTGGGCGCGCTGCTCGTGGAGCGCGGGAGACTGGCAGAGGCAGAAAAATGTTTTCTTCGCGCTCTTCAAATCGACCCCCGGTGCTTCGAGGCCCATCATGCCCTTGGAAACGTGCTGCAGCAGACAAACAGGACGGAACTCTCTGAAAAGGCCTTTCGGTGCGCCCTTGAGCTGCGCCCCGCCGAAGCGCCGGTCTGGATAGATTTGGGCGGCCTGCTTGCAACGCTGGGCCGTTCGGCGGAAGCTGCGGACTGCTTTAGCAAGGCCGGCGACCTTGACTCAGGCAGCGCGATGCCCTGGATTCGCCTTCTGAACTTGCTGGAAAAAAGCAACCGGGTTACGGAGGCTTGTCAGGTGTTGGCGGAAAAAAAAGCAATGTTTGCCGGTACTCTGGATATCACGGTCATCGAGGCAAAACTGCTGCGCCGCAAGGGCGACGTGGCGGGTGCAATTACCCTGCTGGAATCCTGCCGCAGCGAGGTGGACCTGGCGCTCCCCGGCGGCACCTCCTCTGGATACTTTTTCGAGCTGGGGCGTCTTTACGATATGAACAACGATACGGACAAGGCGTTTGCCAGTTTTCAGGAAGCCCAGATCCGGCATGGACTTGATCCGAAAACCAGCCCCTATGACGGCAAGGAGTTCAGCGCTCTCGTCGCGCGGGTGCGTCAGGACTTTACGCATGAAATGGCCCAAGGGCTGTGCCCGCCCGCGGAGCCGGGCGCGACGACCGCGCCTGTCTTTCTGGTGGGCTTTCCGCGGTCGGGAACGACCCTCCTGGACCAGATACTGTCCAGCCACCAGGATGTCTTCGTCGCGGAAGAAAGAAGCGCCGTGCAGCGCATGCTGCGCGGTCTCGCGGCTCTTCATGGGGAGAATACGAACGCTTCCTACCCGGCTTCCCTGAACCGCCTCAACGCCGAAGACGTGAAAAAGCTGCGCCAGCTATATATAGCGGAACATCGCCGGCATCAGGCCATTGGCGACCAGAGAGTTTTTGTCGACAAGATGCCCCTGAATATGGCTCATGCGGGTTTGATCCAGCGGATTTTTCCTGACGCTAAATTCATTCTGGCGCTGCGTCATCCCTGTGACGCGGTGCTCAGCAATTTCATGCAAAAATTCAACAGGAGCGGGGATAATGTTCTTCACGATCTGGCGATTTCCTATGACGAGATCTTCGGTCTTTGGGAGCGTTACGCGGGTATTCTCAGTCTTAAGGTCCATGCCATCCGCTATGAAGATGTCGTGGCAAACTTTCGTCCTGCCGTCGCGGGGCTGCTGGAGTTCATTGGCGTGGAGTGGAATGATGCGGTCATGGAATTCGACAAGACCGCGCGCGAAAAGGGGCGCATCAAAACCCCCAGCTACCACCAGGTCACGCAGAAAATCTACACGCGTTCCAGCGGGCGCTGGCTGCGCTACCGGAAACACCTGGAGCCCGTGCTGCCCATTCTGGAGCCCTGGGCCCTGAAGTACGGCTACTCGATGGACGATGCGGGATCGTAATGGAAAATCCCACGTCCAGGCCCATTGACGTTGCCGCGCTTGAGGGCCACGCGGGGCAACTGATTGAACAGGGACGAATAGAGGAAGCGACCCAGTGCCTGCGCCGGCTTTGCGCCCGTCCCGACGCGCGGCCGAACGCGTGGTTCCGGCTGCTGATGCTGCTGGAAATGCAGGGCAAGGTGGAGGAGGCGGCAGCCGCCCTAGGTGAGGCGCGCAGGCGCCTGCCGCCGAATCCCGGCTTCACGCTGATGGAGGCGAAAATCCTGCGGCGGCAGGAAAAGATCGAGCAGGCCATCGCCGTACTCGAGCCGGCCGCGAAGCGCGTCAGTGGCGGCAGCCGCATACCGTTCCAGTATGAACTCGGCCAGCTTTATGATCGCGTCAACGCCTGCGACAAGGCGTTTGACTGTTTTCTGGAGGCAAACCGGGGGGCGGCGGAAAGCCCCCCGGGCCGGCGCCACGATAACCGGCAGACAAGCGAAGCCCTGAAGCGCATCCGCCGGGAGTTCAGGCCCTTCGGGGATGTTTCGGCGGACCCGGAAAGAGCGGCGCCCGTATTCCTTATCGGATTCCCTCGATCGGGCACGACGCTCCTCGACCAGATCATTTCCAGCTGCCCCTCCGTGCGGGTTGCCGAAGAGCGGTCCGTGATCAGCAATATCGGTGCGCGTCTCTTTCAGATGGCAAACCCCGATGCGGACACCCCGTGGTTTGTCCATCCGGACTACCCGGCTCTTCTCTACCGCGCAAAAGAAGAAGACCTGGCGGCGGCCCGGCGTTTTTTCTGGCGGGAGCACGGGCTGCAGCCAGAGGGCATACTTTTCACCGACAAGATGCCGCTCAATCTTATGCATGCCGGCATCATCAGGAAAGTTTTCCCACAGGCGAAATTCATCCTCGCCCTGCGTCACCCCTGTGACGTTGTCCTGAGCTGTTTCATGCAGGAGTTCCATCTTAATCCGTTTATGGCGCGTTTCCTGGACTTAAGCGACGCCGCTCATTTTTACGACGAGGCTTTCAGCCTCTGGGACCACTACACGAAAATCCTCGATCTCGACGTGCACGTGATACGTTACGAGGACGTCGTGGCGGACTTCAGGCCCACCGCCGCATCCCTGCTCGATTTTCTGGGCCTGGAATGGACGGATGCGGTCCTTGAATTCGACAAGACGGCGCGCGGCAAGACCCGCATCAACACGCCAAGTTACCGTCAGGTCACCCAGAAAATCTACACGCGCTCCAGCGGGCGCTGGCTGCGCTATCGCAAACATATGGAATCCGTTCTGCCCATCCTCGAACCCTGGGTTCTTAAACACGGCTATTCCATGGAACCCACCGGCACGGAAGACTAGCCTCTTTACGGAAAAGAGGCGATACGGGCGCCCGGGCCGCCAGAAGGGGTTCCGCCAGCCTGGCAGGAGAAAACCCCGACCCGGACCGGGACGTTCCCAGCGGCTGTCGGAAGCCGATTCCGGCCTGGCTTTCAGGCCACGGCGGCAAGCAGGCCCCCATTTAGTATTTATGTAAAGATAATTCTCTCCACAGCCTCAATTCTATTGCTTTAGCCGCCCCGCGTGCTTAAATCACTCCACCAGATTTGTGCACCGCAAAAAGGAGTGATTCCCTATGACCCAGAACAACGATCCTATCGTCATCGTCGGCATGGCCCGTACCCCCATGGGGGCTTTCCAGGGCGAGCTGGCCAGTTTTTCGGCCTCCGATCTCGGCAAGGCCGCCATCGAAGAGGCGCTCAAGCGCTCCACCCTGAAGGCTACCGATATCGATGAAGTCGTCATGGGCTGCGTACTGCAGGCAGGCCAAGGGCAGGCGCCCGCCCGCCAGGCGACCATCAAGGCCGGCCTGCCGGATTCGACTCCCGCCACCACCATCAACAAGATGTGCGGCTCCGGCATGAAGGCCGTGATGCTCGCGCATGACAATATCCTCGCCGGCTCCGCAACCGTCATGGTCGCGGGCGGCATGGAAAGCATGACCAACGCCCCCTACCTGCTCGACAAGGCGCGCGGCGGCATGCGCATGGGCCACGCCAAGGTGCTCGACCATATGTTCATCGACGGCCTTGAGGACGCCTACGACAAAGGCCAGCTGATGGGCGTTTTCGCGGATGATACCGCGCGCAAGTGCCAGCTGACCCGTGCCGACCAGGACCGTTTCGCGCTCGAATCCCTCGAGCGCTCGCAGAAAGCGACCAAGAACGGCGACTTCAAGGCAGAAATCGTCCCCGTCAAGGTGAAGACCCGCGACGGCGAAACGCTTGTGAGCGAAGATGAATCGCCCAAGCGCGCGCGTCCCGAAAAAATCCCGACGCTGAAGCCCGCCTTCACGCCCGACGGCACCGTCACGGCGGCGAACGCCAGCTCCATCTCCGACGGAGCTGCGGCCCTCGTGCTGATGCGCAAGTCCGAAGCGCAGAAGCGCGGCCTTAAAATCCTCGCCGAAATCAAGGCTCATGCCAGCCATGCGCAGAAGCCGTCCGAATTCACGCTGGCTCCCATCGGCGCGACCAAGAAAGTGCTCGAAAAAGCCGGCTGGCAGGCAAAAGACGTTGACCTGTATGAGATCAACGAGGCTTTCGCCGTCGTCACGCTGGCTGCGATGAAGGAGCTCAGCCTGCCGCATGATAAAGTCAACGTGAACGGCGGCGCCTGCGCGCTCGGCCATCCCATCGGCGCTTCGGGCGCGCGCATCATCGTCACGCTTTTGCACGCGCTTGAAAAGCGCGGGTTGAAGCGCGGCGTGGCGTCGCTCTGCATCGGCGGCGGCGAAGGCACGGCGATTGCGCTCGAGAGGGCAGCGTAAGGACACTTGGGCAGGCGGCACCAGTCAAAAAACGGCGGCACTCGCGCGCGCAAAAGAACGGTATTCCGGTCTTTGCTGCGCCTTGGGCTTGTCTTAAGCCTCTGGGGCTTCGCGGGCCTGGCCGTTATTATCGGCTGGTGCGCCTGGGACCTGCCCAGCGTGAGCCAGATCAAGCCCTTCGAGGTCCAGCACAGCATCACCATCCTCGCGGCGGACGGCACGCTGATCGCGCGCTACGGCGGGCTGAAAGGGGATTCGGTAACGGTCAGTCAGCTGCCGCCCTATGTCTCGGCGGCCGTGCTGTCGATCGAGGACCGGCGCTTTTACGATCACTTCGGCATCGACCCGTTAGGCCTCGCGCGCGCCATCTATACGAATCTCAAGGCGCGGCGCTGGGTGCAGGGCGGCTCGACCATCACCCAGCAGCTGGCCAAGAACCTCTTCCTCACCCCCGACAAGACCCTGCGGCGGAAGATACAGGAAGCCATGCTGGCGCTCTGGATCGAGCACAGGTTCACCAAGGAGGAGATATTAAGCGCCTATCTCAACCGCGTCTATTTCGGCTCCGGCGCCTATGGCATCGACGCCGCCGCCAAGACATATTTCGGCAAGCCCGCGACCGACATCACCTTGTGGGAAAGCGCGGTGCTGGCGGGTCTTTTGAAAGCGCCCTCCAAATATTCGCCGTCCTCCAACCCCAAGCTTGCCCGTGACCGCGCCAAGACCGTCATCGCGAAGATGGAAGAGGCGGGGTATATCGACAAGGGCATGAAAAAGCAGGAACTGGACGAGGCGCGCATACGCCTGGCGGGCGCCGCCGCTGGCGATCTCAACCGCTACTTCGCCGACTGGGTGACGGAACAGATCGACTCCTACATCACAGATGCCGGCCGTGATCTTGTCGTGCGCACGACCTTCGTGCCGCAATTGCAATTGCTGGCGGAAACGCGCGAGAAGGCATTGTTCAAGCAGCTCAAGCCCGAGCAGAAAATATCCCAGGCGGCGCTGGTCACGATGGGGCCCGACGGCGCGGTGCTTGCGATGATCGGCGGCGTCGATTACGAAGCCAGCCAGTTCAACCGCGCCACGCAGGCGCAGCGGCAGCCCGGCTCGGCCTTCAAGCCTTTCGTCTACCTGGCCGCGCTCGAGGCCGGCTATGACCCCGAAAACAAGCTCCTCGATGCGCCGATCACCTCCGGTCCCTACAAACCGCATAATTACGACGACAGGTACTTCGGCGAAGTCACGCTCACCGAAGCGCTGGCCCGTTCTCTGAACACGGCGACGGTGCGCCTGTTGCAGGACGTGGGCATCGCGGCGCTGATCGACGTGGCGCAGCGGTTCAACTTTCCGCATCCTTTTGCGCCCGAACTTGCCACCGGCCTGGGCGCCGATGAAACGACGCTTCTCGACATGACCAATGCCTATGCCATGATCGCGAACGGCGGTTACTCCATCTGGCCCTATGCCGTCCTGTCGATCGAGGACTCCGAGGGCAATGTCCTTTACGAGCATGAAGATGTCACCCACGCCAGGATGTTCAGCGGCCGCGACATCGCGGCGCTCGACGGCATGCTGGTCCAGGTGGTGGCCCAGGGCACGGGGCAGGCGGCGCAGCTGTCGCGCGGCCACGTCGCGGGCAAAACCGGCACGTCGCAGAATTACCGCGACGCGTGGTTCATCGGCTACACCAACCGCTTCATCACCGGCATCTGGATGGGAAATGACGACGACTCGGCCATGGAAAAGGTCTCGGGCGGGAAATATCCGGCCCGGCTCTGGCACGATTACATGGAGCAGGCGATAAACGTCGATGTGCCGTCGTACGCCAGGCGCATGCCGCACGGCGGCGATGACGGCTTCTCGCGCATGATCAGGCGCTGGTCGTCGGGCGATTTCGGCGGTTTCAGTGGAAGCGACGTTCCCGTCTATAATCAGTGACGTCGGCGTTCCAGAATTCGAGCAGCTCGCGCTGCTGTTCGGTCGCGGCGGCGATGTTCCATTTCGGCTCCGTGCCGCGCTTTTCCACGGCGGCCACGAACTTTCCGGGGAAGGATTCCCGCGCGGCGCGCAGCCCGCTTTCGACCAGCGCGCGCGCCACGACCTCAGGCGGCGTCCCGGTTTTCGCGGCGGTGCTTTCGATGGCGGCATAGATGCGGAAATAGGCATCCTTGCCACGCTGGCGCTGGAGCTCGTGCATGAACTGGGTCAGGAAATGGCGGGTGAGGGTGTCGGCATTGCCGCTCAGCGCCGGAAGGGAAACATTCTGCAGCTGCTGTCTCATGGTCCTGCCTCCTTGTCGAAGATGAGAGATAAGGACGTTCCTTGGAACCCCATACTTTCAGGATGCAGGGCAAGTTCCTAATAAATTGTTAACAGTTTTTTATTCGGTCGTATCTGTTGCATCCGGGCGACGCTGCGGCACGGCGGCGCGGGCCAGCGCATCGACGCGCTCGTTCTCGACATGGCCTGAATGGCCGCGCACCCATACCCATTTGACGGCGTTCAGCGGCAACAGCGCGTCCAGCTCCTGCCAGAGGTCGATATTCTTGACATCCTTTTTGTCGGAGGTCTTCCAGCCGCGCTTTTTCCAGTTTTCCAGATACTGCGTGACGCCCTTCATGACATATTCGCTGTCCGTATGCACGGTGACGGCGCAGGGTGGCTTGATCGCGCTTAAGCCCGCGATGACGGCTCTCAGCTCCATGCGGTTGTTGGTCGTCAGTTCCTCCCCGCCCGACAGCTCCTTTTCATTGCCATTGTACCGCAGCAGGGCCCCCCAGCCCCCGGGTCCCGGATTGCCGCTGCAGGCGCCATCGGTGAAAAGGTCGACCTTCTTCACGCGCCACCTGTGAAGCCATAGTCGGCCAGGGACTGCACTTTCTGGTGGAACCTTAATATTTTCACATGCTCCATGGGGTCCTTGGCGCGGACAAGGGCTCCCGTGACCGGATTCAGCCAGTCGTAGAGCCGGGTCGCCACGATTCGCAGCGCCGCCGCGCGCCCGAAAAAGGGCAGGGCCTTGAGCTCGTTTTTCGTGAGCGGCCGCGCGCGGTGGTAATTTTCAAGCAGTGCGCGGGACTTGCCGGCATCCAGATCGCCCTTCCAGTCGAAGCACCACGGGTTCAGTGTGAGCATCAGGTCGTAGGCCAGCGTGTCGGTGCAGGAAAAGTAGAAGTCGATGACGCCTGAAATCTCATCGCCTTTGAAAAAAACATTGTCGGGGAAAAGATCCGCGTGCACCGCCCCGCGCGGCAGGTACTTCGGCCAGTTCTTTTCAAGAAAGTCCAGTTCGGCGTCAAGGAAGCCGAAAAGTCCCTTCTCGACCTCGTCGGCGCGCGCGGCGCAGGCGTGAATCAGGCTTTGCCAGGCGGCTAGCGACATCGTGTTCTTGCGCTTCACCGGAAAGTCGCGGCCCGCACGGTGCATGGCCGCCAGCAGCTCGCCCACCGCATGGCAGTGCTGCGGCGTTATCTCGCGCGGCCATGCGCCCTCCAGGAATTCGGTCAGCAGTGCGGGCTTGCCGCGCAACATGAATATTTCGCCATCGCCGCTTTGCCGAAGCGTCGCAGGGCAGGGGATGCCTTTCGCGCGCAGGTGCCCCATAAAGCCCGTGTAAAACGGCAGCTCTTCCGCGCTCGCACGTTTTTCGACGATGGTCAGGATGAACCGGCCCGTCGTCGTTTCCAGGCTGTAATTGGTGTTTTCCACGCCTTCCGTGATGCCGTTAAAGGAGATCAGCGTGCCGATGCCGAAACGCGACAGCACGCTTTTGATTTCTTCTTCCTCAATCTGGGTGTAAACGGCCATGACGCCAGAAAGACTAGCGCAATAAAGGGCTTAAAACCAGCATGCTGTCTTTAAAGGCCGGGCGGGCGCGGTTGCGGCGGCTTTTTCGTGACGGCCGGCAGGGTCTTGGTGAAGGGAAAGTGATGCGGCGTTCCCTCGACAAAGCCGGTCTTGCCGTTTTCATCGACTTTCGAGCGCTGCAGGTCGTGCAGCCCGTGCTCGGAAACATGGAATTCGCCGTCCTTGCCCGAAAACTCGATATCGATCTGGTTGTCGAAGGGGTTGGTCGACTGTATCTGAACCGCCGGAATGCCCGCCTGCCCGCCGATGCGGATATCGTAACGCTCATTCAGCTGCGCGAGTTCGTTCATCAGCTCGGCGATCGCCAGCTTTTTCGTATAGGGGTCGGGGTCGTAAACCTGGTCGCCGGCACGCAGCACCGCCGTCTTTACCTGATCAGACCAGGCCGTGAAATCCGGCACTTGGTCCGGCTGCAGCCGGTCGTCGGGCAGGCTGAAGGCAATCATGTAGCCAAGCCCGTTCTCGATGGCTTCGCTTTTGACTTCCACGGTCAGGCAGTACGACTTCGCCATGGCTTTTCTGCGCGTCCTGATTCTGTTTATAGAATTAAATGTTAGGGTGGCCTCACTATATGAGTCGAAGTTTCAAAATCAAGCACTAATCTTGAAACAATGTATCAAATTTCCGGGTCAAGCCACGAGAATCCGGGGAACTTTAAAGATGACAGTCTCTTCGGCAACCGTCGCCGTCTCCAGTGTCACGTCAAAGCGCTCCCGCGCCATATCTATGACGCGCTGCACAAGAACTTCGGGGGCGGAGGCCCCTGCCGTCAGTCCCAGTGTGGAAATGTCCTTCAGCTCGTCCCAGGGGATATCTTCGCCGCGATCGGCCAGCAGGGCTTTTTTGGCTCCATAGGCACGGGCGACCTCGACAAGGCGGTTGGAGTTCGAGGAATTTTTCGATCCGATGACGATGACGGCATCCGACCGGGGAGCGATATCCTTGACCGCCAGCTGCCGGTTGGTCGTGGCATAACATATATCCTCTTTCCGGGGGGCGGCGACGCCTGGGTATTTCGCGCGCAGGGCCTCCACGATTTCCTTCGTATCGTCGATGGAAAGCGTCGTCTGCGTGACATAGGCAATGGCGGTGGAGGAGGGTATATCGAGCTTTTCCACATCCGCCACGGTTTCGACCAGCACGACCGCCCCTTCGGGGAGCTGCCCCATCGTGCCGACGACTTCCGGGTGGCCCCGGTGGCCGATGAGCACGATTTTATGGCCGTTACGGTGATGCAGCTCCGCCTCGCGGTGTACCTTGCTGACCAGCGGGCAGGTGGCGTCGACGTAGATCATGTTGCGGCACCGGGCCTCCTCCGGCACGCGCTTGGGAACGCCATGGGCGGAAAAAATGACCGGAGCGCCTTCCGGGACCTCATTCAGCTCCTTGACGAAAATGGCCCCTTTTGCCTTCAGGCCCTCCAGGACATGTTTATTATGCACAATCTCATGGCGCACATAGACGGGCGCACCGAACTTGGCGAGGGACTTCTCGACAATCTCGATGGCGCGGTCGACGCCGGCGCAAAATCCCCGGGGGCGGGCCAGCAATATGGTCAGTTTCGGCTTTGTCATGGCTTCGCGGACTATATCGCCCCCGCGGGGCTTGAGTCGAGGGGGTAAGGCGGCTATGTTCCTTAAATGCGAAGGATTCAGGCAATGAAAAAGATAGCGCTTTTCTGCTGCACCCTGCTGGTCCTGGCTGGCTGTTCGATGCTGGGGCACAAGACGGAAGTGGTGCCGGACTGTCCCATGACAGGCGTTTTGAGGGGGGCTTCCTTTTACCCTGTCATCGCCAGCGATGCTCCGCATCTGGCGGCGGCGGACTTGGCGGCCTCGGCCTCTATGGGCGGCGCTGTCGAGGGTACCTGCAAGTACACGCGCGACGGGGAAGTCTCCGTCAAACTGTCGCTGGTCTTCTCGGGTCGCCGCGGCGCCAAAGGGGAGCAGCTGAAAGAATATAAATTTCCATATTTTATCGCCGTCCTGTCGCCGGATGACCAAATCTTGCAAAGGCAGGAGTTTTCAACTACCGTCGATTTCGATAATGCCGGGGCCGGCGCCTCGGCAGAGGAGCACAAGGTTCGTATTCCTCTGCGGGACAAAATGAAGGGCCCTGCGTACAAGATTACAGCCGGGTTCCAGCTGACGCCGCAACAGATCACCTATAACAAGGAAAACAATGCGCATTAATGTCAAAAATTTCTGGCAGTCCGAGTTCACCGAGCACGAAGACGTCACAGCCCTGACCCGGCAGGAATGCGCGGAGGCCTTCGAACAGCTGCTGAAGGCGGCGACAGCCTGCATCGAAAAGGGCGGCAAGATATTCTTCTTCGGCAATGGCGGCAGCGCAGCGGATGCGCAACACCTCGCAACCGAGCTCACCGCACGCTACAAAAAAGACCGTGCCGCCATTGCCGCTATCGCGTTGACGACGGACACATCGGCGCTGACCGCCATCGGCAACGACTACGGCTTCGAGCGCCTGTTCTCTCGCCAGATCGAGGCCTTGGGCCGTAAGGGGGATCTCGCTATCGGCATCTCCACCTCCGGCAACAGCCCAAACGTGCTGAAGGCTTTCGAACAGTGCCGCGAACAGGGCATCACGACGGTCGGCTTCACGGGGAAGTCGGGCGGCAAGATGCTGCCGCTTTGCGATATCGCGCTGCGCGTGCCTTCTTCCACCACGGCCCGCATTCAGGAAATGCATATCACGCTGGGCCAGATGCTCTGCGGCGCGCTGGAAATGAATCTCGGCCTGATTCCGCAGGAAGCACCCGCGCCGATGCATAAGGCGGTTAAAACCGGGTAAAGTTTTCCCTGTGTTATGTCAGAAGATGTAAATAAAGAGAAACACGTTATGTCAAAAACAGCCGCCGCCTCCGACTTAGAGAAACTCAGCTTCGAGGAGGCGCTCTCCGAACTGGAAAAAATCGTGCGCCAGTTGGAAACCGGAGCCGCCGACCTGAAAAGCTCCATCGATTCCTACGAGCGCGGCATGGCGCTTAAAAAATATTGCGATGCAAAGCTCAAGGAAGCGCAGGGGCGGATCGAGAAAATCACCGTCTCGGCGGACGGCAAGGCGACGACTGAGCCCTTCAAGCTTTCCGAGTAAAAAAAATGACAATTTTTCTGTGACTTAGGGTATAAAGGTTTCCAGTCACGGCATAAAAAAGGGTCATTTCGAAGATGGCACCATCCCCCCGCGAGGCGACACCCAAGCTTGGTCAGGCAATGGAAGATTGCCGCGAAAAGGTCAACAAGACCGTTCAGAGCCTGCTGCCCGCAACCGACCTGATTGAGGCGCCGTTGTTCGACGCCATGCGCTACGCCGTCCTGAACGGCGGCAAGCGCCTGCGTCCCTTCATGGTGCTGGAAAGCGCCCGGGTCTTCGGGGTCGACGCCTCGCGCGCCAGGCGCGTGGCGGCGGCGGCCGAATTCGTCCATTGCTACTCGCTCGCGCATGACGACTTGCCCGCCATGGACAACTCGGATCTTCGCCGCGGCAAGCCTTCCCTGCACAAGAAATTCGACGAGGCAACGGCGCTCTTGGCCGGCGACGCGCTCCTGACGCTGGCTTTTGAAATCCTGTCCGACCCCGAAACGCACGAAGATCCGCGCGTGCGGATCGAGCTTGTCGCGAACCTGTCGGGCGCCATCGGCATGCACGGCATGGTCGGCGGGCAGATGCTCGACCTGATCGGCGAAAAGCAGGAGTTCGATGTCGGCACGATCAGCCGGCTGCAGCGCCTCAAGACCGGCAAGCTCATCGCCTTCTGCTGCGAGGCGGGCGCGATACTGGGCAAGGCCAACCCGGCGCACCGGCAGGCCCTGCGCAATTACGCGCACGACCTTGGCCTCGCTTTCCAGGTCACGGACGACCTGCTGGACGTCGAGGGCAACGTGCACGAAATCGGCAAGCCCACGGGGCAGGACGGCAAAAAGGCGACCTTCGTCTCCGCAATGGGCCGCGAACAGGCCCGCGCCCGCGCCGAAATGTTGGTCGATCAGGCCATTTCGCACCTGCGCATCTTTGACGAAGGCCGCGTCGACCTGCTCAAGGATCTCGCCCGCTACGTCCTTGAACGCCGGGTCTGACCATACTTTCAGTACCTCGTTCTTTTCTTCCATTCTGGCTGCGAGTCTGCGCAATAAAGCCTTAAAATTTGCACGAAATCGGCATAATTATCATTCAACTTCAATGGTATAATGAAATCATAGACGTCAAGAGAATCCGGCTCTGGATTTTTTAACGCCGTCTAAAATACTGGCGTGTCAATTGTTCTGAAAATGTGTATACATTTATGCGCAAAAGGACAAAAAAATGACCAAGCTCCTCCTGGACAAGGCTCCGTCACCGCAGGATTTAAGAAAGCTCGACAGGAAAGATCTGCAGCGATTCGCGGACGAAGTGCGCGCGGAAATGATCGACGCCGTTTCCATCACCGGCGGGCATCTGGGCGCAGGCCTTGGCGTGGTCGAACTGACGACCGCCATTCACTACGTCTTCGATACACCGCAGGACCGACTTATCTGGGACGTCGGGCATCAGGCCTATCCGCATAAAATCGTCACCGGCCGCCGCGACCGCATCCGAACCCTGCGCCAGGGCGGCGGTCTGTCCGGGTTTACAAAACGCTCGGAAAGCGAATACGACCCCTTCGGCGCGGCGCACAGCTCCACCTCCATCTCTGCCGGCCTTGGCATGGCGGTCGCGCGCGATTTCGAACAAGGCAACCACAAGGTCATCTGCGTCATCGGCGACGGCGCGATGAGCGCGGGCATGGCCTACGAGGCGATGAACAACGCGGGCGCTCTCAAAAGCCGCCTGATCGTTGTCCTGAATGACAACGATATGTCGATCGCACCGCCCGTGGGCGCGATGAGCGCCTATCTCTCGCGCCTGATTTCCTCGAAGCCTTACCTGAGCATCCGCGAGATCGGCAAGAAATTCTCCGAAAAACTGCCCGCGCCGCTGCAGCTGGCCGCCAAGCGCGCCGAGGAATACGCCCGCGGGATGGTGACCGGCGGCACGCTGTTCGAGGAACTGGGCTTCTATTACGTCGGCCCCGTCGACGGCCATAACCTCGACCACCTGCTGCCGGTGCTCGAAAACGTGCGCGACACGATTTACGAAGGCCCTATTCTCATCCATGTGGTGACCAAGAAGGGCAAGGGCTATCCTCCCGCCGAAACCGCGGCCGACAAAATGCATGGCGTGGCCAAATTCGACGTGCTGACCGGGGCGCAGGCGAAATCGAAATCAGTGCTGCCGTCTTATACCAAGGTCTTCGCGCAAAGCCTGATTGACGAAGCGCGCCGCGACCCGAAAATCGTCGCGATCACGGCCGCCATGCCCTCGGGCACCGGCCTCGACCTGTTCGAAAAGGAATTCCCGGCGCGCACCTTCGACGTCGGCATCGCAGAACAGCATGCGGTCACCTTTGCGGCCGGTCTTGCGACGGAAGGCTACAAGCCCTTCGCCGTCATCTACTCCACATTCCTGCAGCGCGCCTATGACCAGGTCGTGCATGATGTGGCGATACAAAACCTTCCCGTGCGCTTCGCGATGGACCGCGCCGGGCTTGTCGGCGCGGACGGCGCGACGCATGCGGGCTCTTTCGACATCGCCTATCTCGGCTGCCTGCCGAATTTCGTGCTGATGGCGGCCGCGGATGAAGTCGAGCTGCAGAACATGACGGCGACCGCCGCCGCATATTCCGAAGGCCCTATCGCCTTCCGCTATCCGCGTGGCGAAGGCATCGGGCTCGAGCTGCTGTCGCATGGCGTGCCGCTGGAGATCGGCAAGGGCCGCGTCCTGCGCGAGGGCACGAAGATCGCGCTGTTCAGTTACGGCACGCGGCTTCAGGAGTGTCTGAAGGCGGCAGACCAGTTGAACGCCATGGGTCTCTCCACGACGGTGGCCGATGCGCGCTTCGCCAAGCCGCTCGACGCAGATCTCGTTTCCCGTCTTGCGCGCGAGCACGAAGTACTGGTGACGGTGGAAGAGGGCTCTGCCGGCGGCTTCGGCGCCTTCGTGCTGCAGTATCTTGCGAAATCCGGCGCGCTGGACGCCGGGCTGAAGATCCGCACGATGACTCTGCCCGATATCTTCATCGACCACGACGCGCCGCAGAAGCAATACGACCTCGCAGGGCTGAATGCGCAGCATATCGTGGTGCAGGCGACCACGGCGCTGGGCATGGATGCGGCGGCGCTGGTCAACAAAATCGCCTGATTTTCGGTCTGTGTATCTATTCTAGTCATTGATTTACAATGACAATCTACCGTATTAAGCATTGCGGAAGACCCCCGTGCTATAATTTACGTAAAGAATTCAATGGGGTTTTCGTGGCTGCTGTACAGGATCAGGCAGAAAACAGCTCCGGTGCCTTCAACCGCGCCGCCAAGTCTTTTGGCAGCTGGCTTTACCAGCAACGGCACGGCAAGCATGACACGCGCAAAGCCGATATGCTCGCCCGCGTCGCTACGTTTCCGGGCGGGCAGGAGCTACTGCAAAAGGCGGCCAAGAGAGGCGTCAGCATCGTTGTCGCGCCGAAGAAAGAAATCGGCAGCGACGGGTATTACGATGCCGCAAAGGAGCCGCCCGAAATCGGCATCGCCAACAGCGGCAACCCCGCGGCGATGGCAATGGCGCTCTGGCATGAGCTGCGCCACATGCGCCAGCACGAAGGGAATCCTGCTGGCATGGCCTTCGGCGGGCAGCTGAAGGATCCGCGCACAGCGCATCTCATGGGCATGATGGCCGAAGCCGACGCCTTCACCGCGGAAACGCTGATGGCGCTGCAACAGAAAAAATCCGGCAATCCGGAATATTTCGACGCCATGTTCAGCCGCCCGGACTACGGCCCGCATCGCTATATCGCGGGCTTTCTGCGCCAGCAGCCTTATGAAAGCTTCAAGGACGATGCCGCCTTTGCGCGCGCTTTGTTCACGGGGATGATGACCGAAGGGCTGTTATCCTACCGCGCTTCATACTTCTCGCGGCTGGGTTTCCACTTCAGGGTTTCGGAAGATCTTGCGGCCTTTCGCCGGCGGGTGGGGAACTCGAAGCAAGGCGGCATCGAGGCTGACGCCCCGCTGGCGGCGCTGTATGGTCCCGGATTTATGTCGGTCTCTCCGAAAGCGCTGATGGCGGCGTTTTATGCCGCACAGCCTGCGGATGAACGGCAGGCGCTGCGTCTTGCGCAGAATACCGTGAACCGCGCGGACAGGCTGACGGAACAGGAATTCCGCGACGCCAGGCAGGAAGTTATCCGGCGCACGCAGGAAATCTATATGAAAGACCCCGACGAATATCACTATCCCGGCGCCTTCGGCGAGAAGGTGACGGGCGCGCTGAAGAATGCGGCGGAAAAAGATTCCTTTACGGGCAGGCCGCGCCGGGGACGTTCGCCGTAACCAGCATGTTGCAGAAGCCGTTATTCGGCGCATAGTTCGGCTGCCATGCCGGCGGCTGGGCGGCGAGGTCGGCCTGGAAGGTGGAGAAGTTATTGTCGGTGGTCGCCGAGGTGCCCCAGTCCTTGGTGAAATCCATATTGCCGCCCAGGGGCATCGTGCCGTTGATAAGGTCGGTGATCGTCGCGTTCGGCACGCCCTGCTCCACGCCACCCTGCTTGACCTCGGTCCACAAATCCTGCGTCTCCGTGCAGGTCGGGTTATTCACAAGCGCGGTCTGCGTGTAATCGACCAGACCGCTGTCCGCGCCCATCGCGTCGACATAGGCGGTATAAAAAGTCTGGAGCGCATCCTGGATCGTCGCCCGGACGCCGCCCGGGTTGCCCGACGGCGAGGCGCTGGTGAAATCGCCCGAGAAAATACCGCCGCCGCCGCTCGCGGCGCCGCTGGCGTTGATGCCGGCCTGCTGGTTGAAGCAGGTCATCGACATCACGCTGTCGGGTTTCTGGATATGCTCTTCCGTCACGGCGACGTCATAGGCGACGCGCACGGTGGCCTTCGACTGTTGCGCCTTTTCGACGCGCGGATCGCAACCCTCGACGGCGAGCGCCTCGAAGCTGACGAACAGGAATCCCGCGACGATCAGGAATTGCCGCAGAGCGGCTGCGAAAATGTTATTCAGGCTTTTGATCATGGCACACCCCTTGCCTTGAGCATTCTAGAATATCTGCAGGAGCCCGCCGTAGGTATCGCACAGCACGCCCCCCACGAAAAAATAGAGCTTTTTATAAAGCGGCATCTTGCGTCCCGACGCATCGACGCGCGGGCCCGGGCATTTGTCCGGATAGGCGGAACAGCCCTTGCAGACGTAATCTGTCAGACGCTGGAAATTGTCGACGCCGATCTCGCTCCCCTTCACCGTCACGCCGACGGGGCGCAGGCCCGACAGCCCGCGCGAAAAAGTCTCGCGTTGCATGCCCAGCTGCTGCGCCGCGATCTTTTTGTCGTAGGGAAAATTGAAGGCGCCGCCGGCGCCGGTGATATTCGCGCTCAGGCGCAGCAGCAGGCAGCCCACGCGCTGCAGCGCGGATTTCAGGGTCGAATGCTCGATCTGCAGCTGCGCGCTTTCCAGCTTGCGGGCCAGCTCCTGCGTCACGCGCAGCATCAGGTTCGGGCTTTGCGCCATGCGCTCCCGGAACAGGCTGACCGGAATGGCCGACACCTCGGCCGCCTCGATGGCCTGTGCGGAATACTGGTAGGCGTTTTCAAACACCGCGTTTTCGCCGATGACCGCGCCCGTCGTCAGCACGCCGGCCGTGGCTTCCTGCCCATCGGGCGTCGTGCGGTAAAGCCGCACCCAGCCGGATATGACGATATAGAAATGCGTGGCGTTGTTTTCCTGGGCGAAGATGTAATCGCCCTTGGCGTAATGCTTCTTTTCCGCCGCCGTCGCAAAAGCCAGAAGGTCGGGTTCCGGCAGGCCGTCGAAAAACTCGGTCGCCGGGAAGGGCACGGCCTTTCCGGTGGAGCCTGCGTCAGGGTTGCTATTGTTGTCGTCCATAAGTTCCTCTCGCGCGAGCTACAAATTACATTATAAAATAATCAATATCGTTCTGGTGTGACAAAAGTCAAAACAGGAGGAAAATGGCCGAAAAACAGGGATTTCAGGGTTACGTCGTTTCCTTGAACAACTCCCGCCCGATCAGCATGCGGCGGATTTCGCTGGTGCCGGCGCCGATTTCATAGAGCTTGGCGTCGCGCAGCAGGCGGCCCGTCGGGTAATCGTTGATATAGCCGTTGCCGCCCAGCGCCTGAATGGCTTCGAGGGCCATCCACGTCGCCTTCTCGGCGGCGTACAGGATTGCGCCGGCCGCGTCCTTCCTTGTGACTTCCTTGCGGTCACAAGCCTTGCCCACGGCATAGACATAGGCGCGGGCTGTGTTCAGCGCGACATACATATCCGCAATTTTTCCCTGCATCAGCTGGAATTCGCCGATGCTCTGACCGAACTGCTTGCGCTCATGCACATAGGGCAGCACGACATCCATGCAGGCCTGCATGATGCCGAGGGGGCCGGCCGCCAGCACGGCGCGCTCGTAATCGAGGCCGCTCATCAGCACGTTGACGCCCTTGCCGACCTGGCCCAGCACGTTTTCTTCCGGCACTTCGCAGTCGCGGAAGACGAGCTCGCAGGTGTTCGAGCCGCGCATACCCAGCTTGTCGAGCTTCTGCGCCGTTGAAAAGCCTTTGAAACCGCTTTCGATGATAAAGGCCGTGATGCCTTTCGAATTCGCGGCGGGGTCGGTTTTGGCATAGACCACCAGCACATGGGCGTCCGGCCCGTTGGTGATCCACATCTTGTTGCCGTTCAGAATGTAGCGGTTGCCTTTCTTTTCGGCCTTCAGCTTCATGGAAACGACGTCAGATCCCGCGCCGGGTTCCGACATCGCGAGCGCGCCGATTTTTTTGCCCGCGCAAAGATCCGGCAGGTATTTCTTTTTCTGTGCTTCCGAGCCGTTCAGGCTGATCTGGTTCACACAGAGGTTCGAGAAGGCGCCGTAGGAGAGGCCGATGCTGGCCGAGGCGCGGCTGATCTCTTCCATCGCGATGATATGCTCGATATAGCCAAGGCCGGTGCCGCCGTATTCCTCCGCGACGGTCATGCCGAGCAGGCCCAGCTTGCCGAATTCCGGCCACAGCCGGTTCGGGAATTCGTTGATATGGTCGACCTCCGCCGCGATGGGGGCGATGGCGCTCTGCGCGAATTTCCTCACCGTGTCCCGGATCATGTCGGCATTCTCGCCCAGATCGAACTTCAGCGAGGGGTAATCGAGGGCCTTGGCTTGGTAGGATTCTTTCTTGGACATGGAGTGTTCCTGATGCTTTTTCTGAGCTTTCATGACGGTTATCCCGCTAAAAAAATGGCGTTAACGACTATCCACACCATACTCAAAAGCGCCTGAAATCGCGACAGGACATATAAACGTGAATTTCTTTGACATAATACTCCGATTCGGTATATGGTGCGTCAGTTAACGCCACCACAGGAGCCTTTATGGGACTGGATCTCGGGACGACATCTGGGCTGGACCTTGATTTCGGGACTGCCGCGCAGGACCGCCAGGACCTCCGCGAATCAGCCGAGGCGGCGATTCAGGCAGCGCTGAAGCTGGGGCGCAGCAGCGTCTCCTTCAATACCGCCGCGTCGCTTCGGGGGCGTGATACCGAAATCGGCAACCTGTGCCATGAACTCCGGCAGAAATACCCCGCTCTGACGGAAATTGTCCCCAGCCGCGTCGATACGGGCGCCACGATCTATCTCAACAAGAAACCCGGCCGGGTCAAAAAACTCCTCTTCAGCCTCGTCACCGCCGAGATGTAATGTACATCCGTTGCAGCTGCAGGTTAAATTACTTTAAAAGCCGCAAGGTTCTGCGGGGCAGGGTGAGGGGGGCTTCGAGACCGCTTGAATACTGCTCCACTGCGGCAACCACCTGCGCCCATTGCTCGGCGCGGTCGCGTTTCTCGGCCACGGCGCGGAAGAGGGAGGCCAGCGGAGTAAATCCCAGCGCTTCCGCCAGCTCGCAGGGGGTGCGCTGCGTCGTGTCGCGGATGTTCATATCCGCCCCCTGGTCCAGCAGAAAGGCGACCATCTCCACCTGCGCCCTTTCCATGGCGTGCGCCAGCGGCGTCAGGCCCTCGCTGGTCACCGCATTCAGCGCCTCCGGGTGCTTTCCGATCACCCGGCGTACGGCGTCGATGTCGCCTTCCGTGCAGGCACAGATAAACTCGGCTTCTTCTGTGGATTCCAGTGCAATCATCCTGTCCGTTCCTTCGGGTGGCGGGGCCGGGTAAGGGTCAAAAGACAAAGACTGAGTATAGGCCTTGAATTTGGTTTATGTCAAAACAAAAACAGGGTGGCCAATCCCAGAAATGCCATGAATCCAACGACATCCGTCACTGTTGTAAGAAAAATCGCGGAGGAGGGGGCGGGGTCCAGTCCGGCTTTCGAGATGATGAGGGGGATAATCGCGCCTGCGCAGCCGGCCGCAAAGAGATTGAAGATAAGCGCCGCCGCCATCACCAGCGCCAGTTTCACGTCCTGATAAAAGTAGAAAACAACGGCAGTCATGAGCAGTGCAAAGAACACGCCGTTCATCAGGCCGACGATGCACTCCTTGAGAACCACGCGCACGGCGTTGGCCGAGGACACTTCCTTCGTCGCCAGCGCGCGGATCACGACGGTGAGCGTCTGCGTTCCCGCGTTGCCGCCCATCGAGGCCACGATCGGCATCAGCGCCGCCAGCGCGACAAGTTTCTCGATGGAATCCGAAAACATGCTGATGACCGCCGTCGCCAGAAACGCCGTCATCAGGTTGACGGTCAGCCAGGTGGAGCGCAGGCGCGCCGTCGAAAACGTCGGGCGGTGAATGTCGGAATCGGTAACGCCCCCCAGCTTCAGGATGTCCTCCTCCGCTTCCGCGTCGATAACGTCGACGACGTCATCGACCGTGACCACGCCGATCAGCCGGTTGTCGTCATCCACCACGGGCGCGGACAAAAGGTCCTTGCGGCGGAACTGGAAGGCGACCTGTTCCTGGTCCATCGTGACGGGAATGGTGACATGCTCCTCGTTCACCAGCGTGTCGACCTTGATGGCGCGCTGCGCGCAGAGCACCTTGGACAGCGAGACGGAGCCTACGAATTTATGCGCCGGATCGACGATGAAGATGTCATAGAAGCGGTCGGGCAGGGAATCCGCCGCAGCGCGCAGGTAGTCGACCGTCTTGCCGATGGTCCAGAACTGCGGGATGGCGACGAACTCGCGCTGCATCAGTCGGCCCGCGCTCTGCTCCGGGAAGGTCAGGCCCTCCTCGACGGCGGCGCGCACCTTGCGCGACAGGTGCCGCAGGATGTCCACGCGCCGCTT
Organism: Alphaproteobacteria bacterium; assembly: GCA_004297545.1. Lineage (GTDB taxonomy): Bacteria > Pseudomonadota > Alphaproteobacteria > Micavibrionales > UBA2020 > JAPWJZ01. The sequence goes on along the minus strand of SCTB01000085.1, from coordinate 48,225 downwards.
GCCGTCGAGGTCGTTGATGAGGGAGATAGCGTCGTCGCTTTCGAGCTCGTTGACGATAGAGGCGACATGCGGGTCAGTCATGTGCTCCAGAAGGTCGTTCATCATCACATGGTCGAGGTAGGTGAAGGTATCGGGCGGGATGACGGTTTCGAGGATTTCGACCAGGTGATGGCGTTTTTCGACGTCCACCTTGCCCAGCAGTTCCGCGGCGTCGGGCGCGGAGAGGTCGCGGCACAATTCCTGGATGCGGTCGGTGTAGGAATGGCTTTCGAGCTCGAGGATTTCGGCGATGAACTCGTCCGACAGGCCGATGTTGTGCTCGTCCTCCGGCGCAGGCTGTTGCTCCGTTACGGGGTCCTTCTGCTCAGGCCCTTCTTCTTTTTCTTCTTCGCCTTCCATCCCCTGCCGGTCTTCCTCAGGCGCGCTTGCGTTTGAGGCGGGTGATCTTGTTCTTCGCCCGCTTCAGCCCCTTGTCGAGGAACTGCGCGCTGGCGGCGGCATAGGCGGCGGCGTTTACGATGCCGCGCGAGGTCACGCTCGGGATCAATATGTGCGCGGGCCGCGTCGAGCCCAGCAGCAAAGGCCCGACGGTAATGCCGTCGCAGAGCACCTTCATCATATGGAAGGTCACGTTGGCGGCGTCGATATTGGGCATGATCAGGAGATTCGCCTGACCCTTCAGTTCGGAATCCGGCATCATCAGGTTGCGGATGCCCTCGTCCAGCGCGGCCGACCCGGTCATTTCGCCGTCCACCTGCAGCGACGGGGCGCGCTCCTTGATAAGCTCGGTTGCCCTGCGCATCTTCACCGAATCCGGGCGATCGATGCTGCCGAAATCGGAATTTGAAACGAGCGCGACCTTGGGCTCGATGCCGAAGCGCTTGACCTCTTCCGCCGCCATGATCGTCATGTCGCAGAGCTGTTCCGGCGTCGGATCCGCGTTCACGAAGGGATCGCAGAGGAAGAACGTGCCCTTGGTCAAAATCATCACGGTCATCGAGGCATAGGTTTCGGTGCCCGGCGCATGGCCCAGGATGTTCGTGACATAGCCGAAATGCCTGTCATAACGCCCGATCGTGCCGCAGATCAGCGCGTCCGCGTCGCCCTTGTGCACCATCAGCGCCGCGATGACGGTGCTGCGCGTGCGCACCATCTGCTTGGCGATGGCGGGCGTCACCCCTTTGCGCGCCAGCAGTTTGTGATAGGTGTGCCAGTAATCATTATAGCGCGCGTCGCTTTCGGGGTTGACCAGCTCGAAATCCTTGTCCTTGCGCAGCCGCAGGCCCAGCTTTTTGATGCGGTGCAGGACCACGCCTTCCCGGCCGATCAGGATAGGAAACCCGATTTCGTCGTCGACGATGGTCTGCGCGGCATGCAGCACGCGCGTTTCCTCGCCCTCCGCGAAAGCGATGCGTTTCTTGTTCGCGGCGGCGCGGTCGTAAATCGGCCGCATCAGCTGTCCGGATTTGAACACGTATTTCGTCAGGCTTTCCGCATAAGCCTCGAAATCCCTGATGGGCCTTGTGGCCACGCCCGACTCCATCGCGGCTTTTGCGACGGCGGGGGGAATTTTGAGAATCAGGCGCGTATCGAAGGGTTTCGGTATCAGGTACTCGGGCCCGAAATGCAGGTGCTCGTCGGCATAAATCGCGGTGACCTCTGCGGTAGGCTCTTCCAGCGCGAGATCGGCGATGGCGCGCACGGCGGCCAGTTTCATCGCCTCGTTGATAGTGGTGGCGCCCACATCCAGCGCGCCGCGGAACATGAAGGGAAAGCACAGGGCGTTGTTCGCCTGGTTGGGATAGTCCGAACGGCCCGTGCAGATGACCGCATTGGGCTTGGCGGTGCGGGCTTCTTCCGGCATGATCTCGGGCGTCGGGTTGGCCAACGCCATGATCAGCGGTGCATCGGCCATGGTCTTGACGTCCTCGCGGGTCAGCACGTTGGGGCCGGAGAGACCCAGGAAGATATCCGCGCCCCGGATGGCTTCCCTGATCGTGCGGTGCGGCGTATCGGCCGCGAACTGCTTCTTTTCCTCATCCATATGCTCGTTGCGGCCCTTCCAGACCACGCCGGCCCGGTCGCACAGGATGATATTCTTTTTCGGCAGGCCCAGAGCCACCAGCAGGTGCACGCAGGCCATGGCGGCGGCGCCCGCGCCCGCGGTGACAAGGCGGACTTCCTTCATCTTGCGGTTGGCCAGCTTCAGCCAGTTCAGGAAGGAAGCGCCCACGATAATGGCGGTGCCGTGCTGGTCGTCGTGGAACACGGGTATTTTCATGCGGTCTTTCAGCCGCCGCTCGATCTCGAAGCATTCCGGGGCCTTGATGTCCTCCAGGTTGATGCCGCCGAAGGAGGGCTCGAGCGAGGCGATGATGTCGACGATCTTGTCGATGTTCATCTCGTCGATCTCGATGTCTATGGCGTCGATGCCCGCGAACTTCTTGAACAGCACGGCCTTGCCTTCCATGACCGGCTTGGCGGCCAGCGGGCCGATGTTGCCGAGGCCCAGCACGGCGGTGCCGTTGGTGATGACGGCGACCAGATTGCCGCGCGCGGTATATTCGGAAACGGTTTTCGGGTCAGCCACGATCTCCTCGCAGGGCGCCGCGACGCCCGGCGAGTAGGCGAGCGCGAGATCGCGCTGGGAGATCAGTCCCTTGGTGGGCGTGATGGAGATTTTACCGGGACCGTTCGGGTTGCGGTGATATTCCAGCGCCGCTTCGTAAAGCTTGTCTTTTTTGAGGGCCATAGATTACTCCTGCCTTTTAAAACGGCTGCGTTGCGTGGTGAATGTGCAATAAAACCAAATAAACCCTTGAAAAGGGTAGCATGGTTTTCCGTCGATTGGGATTGAAAATCCGCCTACGCCAAGGGGCTTCGGCGGACAAGTCCGTAGCTGCTTCTTTATCAGAAGGGCTTGCCAGCCGAAGCTCCCTGAAAGGGAGCGCAGATTGGTGCCGTCGATCCGCCTTCGCACAAGGCTACGGCGGATTGGCTTTACCGAAATCCGTTTGATTCTCCCTCGTTCGCCGAAGCTCCGAAGGAGCGAAGGTGAATGGTGCGGTCGATAAGACTCGAACTTACACGGGTTGCCCCGCTACCACCTCAAGGTAGTGCGTCTACCAATTCCGCCACGACCGCAACGGGATGGAACAAATTACCGTATTCCAATATCAGATTGGCCCGCCAAGCGTCAAGTCCACCCTTAAAAAACCCTTTTTTCAGTTGGGCTTGGGCGGGTCGGGCTGCTTGGAGGCCGGCTGGGGGGCGGGGTCTTTCCTGGCCTTGGGCGCCAGAACCTCGCCTTTTTTCTCGGTGCGGCTGAAGAACAGGTCGTCCAGCCCCTCGCGGAACTGCTGCGGCAGCAGCCGGTAGGCGGCCATGTAATGGTTCGGCGGCTCGCTCCCGGCGGGCGTATTGTTGAATTTCAGCAGCGCCTCTTCCATATCGCGCAGAATCAGGAAGGCGGTGTCGAAGTTCATTAAGGGGCTGTCGCCCTTTTCCACGTTGCGTCCGGTATGCTTGAGCACCGCAGCCTGATAGGCGCGGCTCACCGTCTGGAAGCCGTAGGTTACCGATGTCACATTATGTTTGCTGGATATGCTCCAGAAGCCCTGCTTGTCGCGTTTGGCCTGAAATTCTACGTACTTGCCAGTGCCTTCCATGTCGGGGATCGGCAGCTTGCGGGTGACCATCAGTTTGACCTGGTCAAAAGAATCGGCCACGCGTTTGAAGATGTTTCTCATGAAATCCCGTCCTTAATTTACAGATTCCTGTAATTTTCGACCAAACTTGCTCATGAATGTAGAATTTTTTGTAGATACTGGCGTCCGATATGTCAAGGGGGGCTTTTCATCGGGGGTAGTTTCGATTATGTTATGCGAATTCTTTTTACATTTTTGGAAAGTGATTTGCATGGCTGTCGCACAGAAAGTTGCGGTAAAAGCCCCCGCGAAACCCAAGTCCACGTTCCGCAAGCCCGACTGGCATGTGGCGGACCGTCCCGTTGCCTACGACCGCGCGCTCGCTTTCATGGAAGCCAAGGTCGGCATGATCCGCGACAAGGGCGACAACGACTACGTCTGGCTGCTCGAGCATCCGCCGGTCTATACCTCCGGCACCAGCGCCGACCCGAAAGATCTGCTGCAGTCCCGCTTTCCCGTCCACGCGGCGGGCCGCGGCGGCCAATACACCTATCACGGGCCGGGCCAGCGCGTCGCCTATGTGATGCTGGACCTGCAAAAGCGCACCCCGGACCTGAAAGCCTATATTCACCAGCTCGAGGAATGGGCGATCGAAACGCTGAAGACCTTCGACGTGCAGGGCGAGCGCCGCGAAGGCCGCATCGGCATCTGGATCGACATGAAGAATTACGGTCGCCCCAAGGGCACGGAATCCAAAATCGCCGCCATCGGCGTGCGCGTGAAAAAATGGGTTTCCTACCACGGCATCGCCATCAACGTGAACCCCGACCTCTCGCATTATAACGGCATCGTCCCCTGCGGGCTTTCCGGCTATGGCGTCACCTCGCTGGCTGATCTCGGCATCAAGGTGCCGATGCAGGACATGGACCGCGCGCTGAAGGCGAACTGGGAAAAGGTTTTCGGCTGATCACTTCCTGATACAGGCGTAAAGCGCGCGCTTGTGGTTCCTCTGCACCAGCGGCTTCGCCCAGACAACCTCACGAATTCTGGTTTGCGCCGGGTCGTTCGGGTCATGGTGCGCTGCCGCCTTGGCGTGGACAAGCTTGCCGGTGTCGGGATGAAGCGCCATCAGCGGCAATATTGACCAGCCCTGCCCGGTGGCCAGCTTCCATTCCGAGCCGGTCTGCTTCCAGACCTCTCCTTTCATGGTCGAGATGTATTCGTATTTCCACTCGATCTCGCGCGTCACCAGCACGGGCGGCTCCTCGCTGCAATGTTCCTTCAGGATAGCCGGCTGCCAATGGGCGTAGGCGCGCTGGCAGTCCTGCCTTGGGGTATAAGGAGGGTCCGGGTGATCGAGCGGCAATTCCCCGGCGCCGATTTTCATGAGCTCAAAGCTTCTCTCGCAGGTGCAGGCCCCCAGTATCGGCTTTTCTTTCGGGTACAGGTCCAGTCTGGCGGGCCACACCGCCTGCTTCGGAATTTCGTTCCAGTCGCCGGTGAAGGGGTCGCCGTAGCCGTGATCCATATACGAGGACTCGATGCTGCAGGCGCCGTAGACCTTGTCGTCGGCGACGCAGCCGTTTTTGTCGGCGTAAAAGCGCTCCGGCGCATAGTATTTGCCGCCCCGCCCGCAGAAATCGAGATGGTCAAGGAGCCGCGCCTGACGCCGCGACCCGTCGCCGATGACGATATTGTCGAAGAAATAGGGCCCGGGCGCCATACTCCAGGACGCCGCCACGAAATCAACCGGCGCATGGCAGTTTCGCGCAGAGAGCGTCCCCTCGCGGCAGGGAATCGCGCGGCCCCCCGGTGTGAAGCCACCCCTGCCGTCTGGCCCGTGAGAGATAATCACATATCTGCCGCTGTCCGGCTTGTCGAGCACGTTGTCGCCATAACCGTTCACAAGGCCGATGACGCCCGCAGGCGGCGTGACGCCGCGCATGCCGTTCTCTTTCGTCAGCATCGCGCTCACGGCATAGGTAAACATGTTGCCCCATCCGTCCTGCGCCTCGTCGGGCGTGAGTCCCAGCGCCGCGACGGGCAGGATTCCCGCCGCGACATCGCGCTCGCCGGGCTTCAGGTCAGGATTGATGCAGCCGGCGGGCTCGCCTGCCATCGGCCCGTCTGCGGGCACCAGGGGGCAGGGGAAGCGCTCGTTCCTGTCCGCGAAGGCGTCGAGCTGCTGCTGGATTTTGTCGATGCGCGTACGCGTCACTTTCAGCTCTTGCTCGAGCCGCAGCGTCTGGAACAGGCGCATGATACCGACCAGCATAAGGCCTGAAATCAGCATGACGATGGCCAGCTCGAACAGGCTTACGCCGCGCGATGCGTCCTGTCGTGTCATTTCTGGCGTACGCATGTGTAAAGGCTCATCATCGCGTTGACGGGCGGGTGGCTTGCTATCTCGGGCGCCTGCAGCCAGGTGCCCGCCAGTATCGGCGCCAACCCCAACCCCTGGAGACAGCCGCAGGTCTTGCCCTCGACGATAGCCGGCCTTAACAGCGCCTTGACGGATTCTTCCGCATTGGGGTCGCCCGTTTTCACGCAGATGCCGTGCCAGGCGCCGTTGTCCTCCTCCGCGTGGACACAGCCCTCCTTGTCGGCGGTCGGTTCGCCCGGCTCGAAGAACATCAGCTTGCGCGTACAGATGGCGATATGATCCAGAAGCGTCCCGCCGGCGTTGACGTCGTCATTGACGACGATATTGTCGAAAAAGCGCTCGCCCGGCGCGGAAGAGAACGGCGCGATGACAAAGGCGCCGCTGTTCTCGCAGTTTTTCGAGGCCAGCGTGCCGGGCTGGCAGGGGCGCCGCTTGCCGTCGCGCGTCCAGGCCCCTCCTCCCGACGGCCCGTGCGAGATGACGACATAGCGCCCCGTGTCCGGCACCGCCAGAATGTTCGCGCCGTTCTCGTCGACGACCGAAATATGCCCCTTTGGGACGGGATTGCCGCGCATGCCGAAGGGGAGCGTCAGGTTGCGGCTCACGGCATAGCTGAAACGGTTGCCCCAGCCGTCCACGGCCAGCTGCGGGTCCAGCTGCATGTCGCGCACCGGCACCACGCCCGTCCAGATATCGAGCGATTCATCCGTCTGGATACGGCCCTCCAGCATAACCGTATGCGTATCCACGCCGTCAGGCGGGTCGCTGGCATCCGGGCCGCAGGGGTCTTTCTCCTGGTCGGCCGTCCGGGGGTTCAGGGGACTTGCGGGACAGGGCAGGCGGTTATGCGTCAGCACGTAGTAAATCATCGACGTACGGATTTCAGCCAAGCGCGTCCTCGTCGTTTCGATGCGTTGCTTTTCGTCCATGATGGCATAGAACCTTAAGAAAGCCGTCAGCAGCAGGCCCACTATCGTCAGCACGACGGCGAGCTCGATCAGGGAAAAGCCGCGGTGGCGGGATTTGACGAGCATTTTGCTATTTCACCCCCACCACCACAATATCCCCCGCTTTCGTCGCCGTCGAATTATGTTCGACATAGGCGATGAATTTTTTGCCGTCAGGGCTCCAGGACGAATCGGCGCAGACGACCTTGCCCGGCAGATATTCCGGCGCTCCCTTGTCATTGAAGCGGGTGATGCGTTGCTTGTCCGACCCGTCGATATTCATCATCCAGTAGTCGGTCTTGACGAAGGGGCCCCTGGTATTTGGCTTGATGTCCGCGCTCGACATCCACAGTATTTTCGCGCCGTCGGGCGATACCTGCGCGTGCTCATCCCATTCGTCCAGTTCCGGGTCGGTGAGCACCGTCAGCTTTTTGCTGTCGAAGTCGTATCTGTATATGTCGAGCGCGTGGCTTTTCGAATCGAGCGCCTTACCGGTAAAAACGATGGATTTGTCATCCGGCGTGAAACTGTGCGTTTCATAGAACTGCAGGTCGCCGGGCGCCAGCGTCTCGACATCCGTCACTGCCGGGCCGCCGCCGCGCTCGATGAAAGCCGCCTTGCGGATCACCCAGCTGCCGAAGGGGCCGGGCTTGGTGCTGGTCATCTCCGCCCATATCAGCGTCTTTCCGTCATGCGAAAAATGCGGGTGCAGCACACCCTTGCCTTTGCCGAGCACGGTCATCTGCCAGGCGCGTTTCCCGTTGGAGGATGCAATCCATATATTATTGTTCACGCCGGCGCCGGGGTTGGTATAGATGCGGTAAAGCTTGCCCCACAGCCAGGGCATCTTGATGTTCTCATCCAGCGACTGGAAGACGATATATTTCCCCGACGGATGCCAGGCCGGGTTGCCGTTGTGCCGCTTCGGGAATCCGTCGCCGCAAGTGATGCAATGCCTGCCCGTGCCGTCCGGTTTCATCGTCCAGACCTGGAACCAGCCGTCTTTGTCCTGCTGGTCATAGGCAATCAGGCTATTGCCCCCCCAGTCCACGCGCCCGCCGTGGCCGGAAATCAGGACGTCGATATTATTATTTGAAGTTCCTGCGAAGGCTGCCGCGATGCCGGCGAAGAATACGGCCGCGAAAACAATCAGGCGCAGCATGCCTAGCGGTTCGGCGCGGGTGTGATTTTCAGGGGCGCGCCGGAGACTTCGTCAGAGCGGACTCTCCCCTGCGCGTCCTGTTTCCAGCTCAGCTCGCGCGTTTTCGCCGGCTCCAGCGGTCGTCCCGTCCAGCTTCCGGCCGGCAGGTAACCGTCGCCGTAATAGATGTCCGCCGTGGCCTTGTAATCGTGGAACCAGCCCATCGGGCGGTAAATATCCCGGTTGTTGTGGTGCATGTTCTCATAGGCGGCCAGCGACCCGTTGCCGCAATATATGCAGTTGAATTTCTGCGGCACTTCCCAGTGCATGCCGCTCTCGAAGGACCGCGAATATGCACCCGGGCGCATGCCCAGCGGCGGGTCGGGCGGGCGGTTCACAATCTTGCCGTCATGGAACGCTTCGCGGGCCAGAACAATTCTCTTCTCCGCTTTCTTGTTTTCGGCCTTCCAGTCTTCCGGATCGACTTCCTGGGCGGATGTGCCCACGTTCTCCGGCCGGCTCGAACAGCCCGGCAGGACCGGCAGCGCCAGACAGAAAATGCCGATGGAAATGATGATCGCTTTTGTTTTTTGCAGCATGGAAAGCATCCCCCGTTTAAACCCTTGCGTCAGTATAACGCGGATTATTTTTACGAACCGTAAATCTTTGCGCGCGATTCGGCTGATTTGTTCGCTGCGGCTCTGTTAAAATTTGTTATTTATGGAAACTTTAAGAGTTATGTCTATTCTGTTGATATCGCAGAAAAAAGAAACTTTATTTCTCGTTTTCCAGATTTACTTTTCAAAAATTCCTGTTATGGTGCTCCAGTGTTCAAAAATATTTAAGTGACGGAGAATTAGGTGGCGAAACGCGTTTCCGCCGACACTATTACCGAAATCACATCGAACCCCGCGTTTCGCGGGCGCCAGACTGCCGAGACTCCCCCGCCCACTCCCGAACAACTGATCGACCGCATCCGCCAGGATCTTGTCGACCGCATCGATGCGGCGCGCAAGCTGGTGGCTTCGGGCGCGCCGCCGTCGACGGACCCCTATGCTCCCAAGCCCGAAGTCAGGTTGTCGCGCGCTCTGGAAGACCAGAAGCAATTCGAAGAGATGCTCAAGGAAGTGCCGAAAGGCTTTCGCCTCTCGCCTGTCCTGTACTCGCGCATCGACGCGAAGGCGAAAGAGGAGCTGACGCAGGAATATTCCTTCCACGTGCGTCCGCGTTTCCTGAAATTTCTTGCCGAAAACCACGCGGACGAGCTGAAAGACCTCGGCATCTGCGACCGCGGCGTCGAGCGCATGCGGCAGGGCCTCGACCCGGTCAACGAAAACGGGTTGCTCTATTCGGTCAACATCGATCATATTATCGAGCGCAACGGCTCCGGCGTCTGGGGCGCTTCGAAAGAAAAAGATCCCGATCAGCCCGACGGCGGCGAAAAATTCCACCCCAACCACTTCGGCAACTTCATCATCCTCCCCGAAAAGATCCACGAATTCAAAAACAAGCTGAACGACCTGCAATACGCGAGCGAAACGCCGCACGGCCAGAACAAATGGGTTCTGATGATGATTCCGGAACGCAATGCCGCGTTTTCGGGCTTCGTCTGCCCGAAGCAGGATCCGTCGCACCGCCTCGCCGGCCTTGACCTGCGCCCGATGGACGACTTCAAGAAGACCGAGCATGGCGAATTCATCGTCAGCACGACGCTGACGGAACTTGCCGAATTGAAAGACATGGGCAGCGTGCGCCAGATCGTGCGCGGCCAGATCGCCGAAGCCGACAAACTGAATACCAAGGTGGCCGAGCTTGCCGCGCAGCAGGAAGCGCAGAAAAAGCCCGGCCTGCGCAAGGCTTTTAACGATGCCATCGCGAAAGAGCCGGCGACGAAAGCGCATCTCGATGATCTCATCAAGCCGGCGCTGCGCGACGTCACTGCTTACGTCCGGAATACGTTCAGCGAGCTTTCCGCGAAAACAAACACTTCGAAAGAGCGCGCCGCCTTCTGGAAGTTCGCGCGCTTCTTCCGCAGCCAGCCCGTGCGCGACCTGCAGATGGACGTCGAGGCGCTTCCCTTCGAGGAAGCCTCCGAGATGCACCGCAGCTTTCTGCAGCTCAAGAAAGACGTCACCAAAGTCTGCGACCGTCTGGATGCCGAGAACAAGGCGCGCTACCAGAAGCAGGACAACGAAAGCGTCCCGGACTTCCGTCAGGACAACAATCCGCCCGCCAGAAACACGCCGCCGCAGGGCCAGCCTATACCGGGCCGCAAGCCCCGGCGTGGCCCGCCGCAGAAGTCCCGGCCTGAAGAAGGGCGCGAAAAGCGCACTTTCGGCCGCCCGGGGCACTTCAAGGGGCGTGGCTGAGGCCTGAAATTCCCGTTTTTTTGACTCATTCCTGCCATACGTGCTAGAAATCGGCGTCATTTGACTGTTTTTACGAGGAAGGCCATGCCGATCCGCAAGCTGAAATCCGCCATCAAAGCCGCCCCCGCCCCCCTCCGCGTGGAAGCGCTCTGCGCCCGGTTCGAACACCGCAAGGCGAAAATCGGCGTCATTGGCTTAGGGTATGTCGGCCTGCCGCTCGCCTGCGCCATCTGCGCGGCCGGTTTCGAGGCTGTGGGCTTCGATATCGACTTGTCGAAAATCCAGAAGCTCAAAAAAGGCCAGTCCTATATCGGCAACATCCACAACGACAAGGTTTCCTCCTACGTCAAGGGAGGCAAGCTGCACCCGACGTCCGATTTCAGGAAGCTGTCGGAGGTCGATGCCGTGCTGCTCTGCGTGCCGACGCCGCTCAACCGCAACCGCGAACCGGACATGACCTATATCGTTAAGACTGCCGAGTCCGTCGCGAAATACCTGAAGCGCGGCCAGCTTGTCGTCCTTGAATCGACGACCTACCCCGGCACCACGCGCGATCTCGTGCGCCCTATTCTCGAGGAAGCGACAGGCCTCAAATCCGGCGTCGATTTCTTCCTGGCCTTCTCGCCCGAGCGCGAGGACCCCGGCAACGCGAAGTTCCACACCGCCATCATCCCCAAGGTCGTCGGCGGCGACGGGGAAGACGCGCTGAAGCTGGCGCGCACGATGTACGACCAGTTCCTCGTGAAAACGGTCGCGGTGTCGTCGGCGGCAGCGGCCGAGGCCGTGAAACTGACGGAAAATATCTTCCGCTCCGTCAATATCGCCCTCGTCAACGAGCTGAAGGTCATCTACGACGCCATGGGAATCGACATCTGGGAGGTTATCGAGGCCGCCAAGACGAAGCCCTTCGGCTATATGCCCTTCTATCCCGGCCCGGGTCTGGGCGGGCATTGCATCCCGATCGACCCTTTCTACCTGACCTGGAAAGCGCGTGAATACGGCATCGCGACAAGGTTTATCGAACTGGCCGGCGAGATCAACGTCTCCATGCCGCGCTTCGTCGTGGAGCGCCTGGCGCAGGAGCTCGACCAGCGCTTCGCGACGCCGCTGAACGGCGCCAAAATCCTGCTGATCGGCATGGCCTACAAGAAGAACGTGGCCGATATCCGTGAAAGCCCGGCTTTCGCGATCATGGAGCTCCTGAAGGCGCGCAAGGCCTATGTCACCTATCACGATCCTTATGTGAACATCATCCCTCCCACGCGGGAGCATGCGGCCTTCACCGGTATCGCGTCCCAGCCCCTGAACGCGAAAACGCTGCATGCCCAGGATGCGGTGATTATCGTCACGGATCATGACAAAATTGATTATGACATGATCGCCTCGCACGCGAAACTTGTCGTCGATACGCGCAATGCTCTTGCCGGGGCGCGGCAGCGCGGCAATATCGTCAAGGCGTAAGCCTTTTCCCTTCTCATTCCGGCTGCGCTTGGCTAAACTGTGTTTCGTGACGCAACTGCCTGAGAGGATTGCATAATGTTCGGGTTGGGCAAGGACAAGGGTCCAAAACTCGTCGGCGCCAAGGAAAAGCTCATCAAGGCCCAGATGCTGAAGCGGGGCCGCCTTGGCGACCATATCGAATCCAAGGGCGAGGGCCAGAAGCCCTGGGGCGCCACTGTCGCGCTTATATACTTTATCGCCGTCGCCCTCGCCTACGTTCTCCAGATCGGCGCCATGAAAAGCAACGGCCTGAACTGGCACACGGGCATGAACGGTTTCGACCACCTGATGTTCTCGTCGGGGGTTCCCTCGATCACGGGCGTTGCGGACCAGGATATGATTATCGTCCCTTTTCTGCGGGGAACGGTTTTTTTCCTGCTTGGCGGGCTCCTGCCGATAACGACGCTGCTCTGGATACGCGCAATCGACAAGCCGAACATGAACCCCTTCCTCGCGTTCTGGGGCGTCAGCATCGGCGTGTTTCTGGTTTTCTTCTTCATGCGCGACGTCTTCGGACCCATCTGGGACGACCTGATGGTCGTCATGACCAAATGACGGCGGGCAAAAAATCTTAATTTAAAGGGGTGCTGCTGATGGAACGTCCGTTGTGGGAGTGGGGAGTATTTTTCGCCGTGTTTCTCGGCGTGCTCGTCTTCGACCTCGCCATCCTGAATCGCACCGACCACGTCGTCAAAATGCGCGAAAGCCTCAAGCTCAGCGCGATTTACTGCCTTATCGCCTTCCTGTTCGGCGGCTGGATCTGGTGGGTGGAAGGGGCCGAATCCAGCGGGCTGTTCCTGACCGGCTATCTCGTCGAGCAGTCCCTCTCGATGGACAATATCTTCGTTATCTCGCTGGTCCTGAATTATTTCGCCGTGCCGCGGCCTTACCAGCACCGCGTGCTGTTCTGGGGCATTTTCGGCGTCATCGTCATGCGCGCCCTCATGATCGGCGTGGGCGTCGCCGTCATCTCGAACTTCCAGTGGGTGCTTTTGATTTTCGCGGCCTTCCTCGTGTTTACCGGCGCCAAGATGCTGCTCATGGACGACGAAGAAGAGCATAACATCAAAGACAATGCCGTCGTCAAATTTTTCGAAAAGCGCATGCGCGTCACGCATGAGCTGCACGGTCACAATTTCACCGTGAAGCAGAAGGACAAGAAAACGGGCAAGATGGTGCTGTATTTCACGCCGCTGATGATCGCGCTCTGCGTCGTCGAGGTCGTGGACATCATCTTCGCCGTCGACAGCATCCCGGCCATTCTGGCCATCACGCAGGACACCTTCCTCGTCTATACCAGCAACCTTTTCGCCATCATGGGCCTGCGCGCGCTTTACTTCACCCTTTCCGCCATGCTGGACCGTTTCCAGTACCTGAAATACGCGCTGTCCGTGGTGCTTATCTTCATCGGTCTCAAGGTGCTGGCCCATAAAGGCATGGAACAGGCGGGCGAGTGGGCCGGCCATTTCGACAAAGGCCTTGGCGAGACGATCAGCAGCTATGCTTTCCACATTTCCCCGGCGGTCTCGCTGGCTATCACGCTGGGCACGCTTATCGCAGGGGGGCTGTTCTCGCTGCACAAGACCAAGGAAGAGGGCACCGAAGAGGTCAAACTGGGCGGTTTCTCCGCCTTCCCGTCGATGCTCTCCTGGCGGAAAAAGAGAGCCAGGAAGCGCGCCAAGGGCGGCGAGTAACTATACATAATTTCAGCAATTTTTATTTACGGATATGAAAATATCCGTCGCGGAAAGCCGCCTCAGCCGCGGGTTTCAGCTTCCTGAAAAAATTGAATTTTGCAACTTTACGGCAAGGATTCAATCCTTCATACTCGAACGAAACAAAAATGGCGGTTGAAGCGATTCAAGGGAGATTCTCCCTGGATACGAAAAAAAGCCGTCCCAGGGGTTTTTGGGGTGTGGCCGGATTCAATTCTAACAGCAAGAGGCCAGTATGACTGAATCTAAAAAAGTGGTTATCGCAGGATATGTCCGTTCTCCCTTTACGCCCGCTGCGAAAGGAGAGCTCGCGGAGGTGCGTCCCGACGATCTCGTCGCGCAAACCGTAACGGGCCTTATCAAGAAAACCGGCGTCGACCCCCATAAAATCGACGACCTGAAACTCGGCTGCGCCATGCCGGAAGGCGAACAGGGCCTCAACATGGCGCGCCTCGTCGTGCTGCAGGCGGGACTGCCTGAAGAAATCGGCGGCGTCACCATCAACCGTTTCTGCGGTTCGTCCATGCAAGCTATTCACGATGCGGCCGGCGCCATCTCCATGGGCATGCAGGACGCCGTTATCTGCGCGGGCGTCGAAAGCATGAGCCGCGTGCCGATGGGCGGCTTCAACCCGCTGCCAAATCCCAACCTGTTTAAATCCTCGCCCGGCGCCTATATGGGCATGGGCGAAACCGCCGAGAATGTCGCCAAGCAAAAGGAAGTCACCCGCGAAGAGCAGGAAGCCTTCTCGCTGAAGTCCCAGTTCAAGGCGGCCGCCGCGAAAAAAGCCGGCAAATACGACGCCGAAATCGTCGCTATCAAGACGCCGAAGGGCAAGCTGGTGAAGGAAGACGGCTGCATCCGTGCGGATTCGACTGCCGACGGCCTCAAGAAACTGAAGCCCGCTTTCAAGTCCGACGGCACGGTCACGGCCGCGACCTCCTCGCCCGTCACCGACGGCGCGACCGCGGTGCTGGTCTGTTCCGAGGAATTCGCGCTCAAGAACGGCCTTGAGATCCTGGCCGAAGTGAAATCTTTCGCGGTCACCGGCCTCGACCCCACCATCATGGGCATGGGTCCGGTCCCGGCCACGAAAAAGGCCATGGCCAAGGCCGGCATCACGATGGACAACGTGGCCTTCGTTGAAATGAACGAAGCCTTCGCCGCGCAATCCGTCGCCTGCCAGAAGGAACTCGGCATCCCCGACGAAAAACTCAACGTACACGGCGGCGCCATTGCTTTGGGCCACCCGCTGGGCGCCACGGGCGCACGCATCACGGGCAAGGCGGCGCAGCTGCTGCACGATGAAGGCAAGGACGGCGACTACGCCGTTTCCACCCAGTGCATCGGCGCGGGCCAGGGCATCACGACGGTCCTGAAAAAATACACACCCGCCGCCCCGAAACCCTGATTTTTGTAAAGGAACAAAACCATGGCTATCAAAAAAGCAGCAGTCATCGGCGCGGGCGTCATGGGGGCGGGCATCGCCGCTCATCTCGCGAACGCCGGCTATGAGGTCGAGCTCCTCGACCGCGTCGACCCGAAGAACCCGGAAAACCGCAACGGCATCGCCCAGGGCGCCATTGACAAAATGGCCAATACCAAGGGCAACCAGCAGGCCTTCATGCACAAGAAGAACGCTCGCAAGGTCCGCGCCGGGAACACGGAAGACAACCTCGACCGCCTGAAGGAATGCGACATCATCATCGAGGCGGTCTTCGAAGACCCCAAGGTGAAATCCGACATCTTCAAGAAGATCGACGCGAACCGCAAGCCGGGCTCCATCGTCGCTTCCAATACCTCGACGATTCCGCTCGACAACCTCATCGCGGACCAGTCGGAGCAATTCAAGAAGGACTTCGTCATCACCCACTTCTTCAACCCCCCGCGTTACATGCAGCTGCTGGAGCTCATCACCTCCGCGCACAACAGCCCGGAGACGGTGAGGGAAGTCACGAACTTCATGGACGAGAAGCTCGGCAAGGGCGTCGTCGTCTGCAAGGACACGCCCGGCTTCATCGCGAACCGCATCGGCACGTTCTGGATCCAGTGCTCGATCAACGAAGCCTTCGACCGCAAGCTCTCCATCGAGGAAGCGGACGCCATCGTGGGCTCCCCCATGGGCATCCCGAAAACCGGCATCTTCGGCCTCGTCGATCTCGTCGGCCTCGACCTCATGCCGCACATCAGCAAGAGCCTGACCGGGGCGCTGCCCAAGGAAGACGGTTACTGTAAAATCGCGCGCGACATTCCGGTCATCGACAAGATGATCAAGGACGGGTTTATAGGACGCAAGACGCCCAAAGGCGGGTTCTACCGCCGCGACGAGAACAAGAACGACACCGCGGTCGACCTGCACACGGGAGAAATGCATCCCAAACAGAAAGCTCACATGCAGGCCGCCACGAACGCCAAGAAGGCCGGCAGCCAGGGCGGCCTTAAGGCGCTTGTCGAAACCCATGACAAGGGGGGCGATTACGCTTGGGCTGTCCTGAAACAGACCCTGTGCTATGCCGCCGAACATGCGCATAGCATCGCGGCCGACATCTCTTCAGTCGATCAGGCCATGAAGCTGGGCTACAACTGGAAATGGGGCCCCTTCGAGATGATCGACAAGCTGGGCGTCGACTACGTCATCAACCGCCTGGAAAAAGAAGGCGACAAGGTGCCCGAGCTGCTGAAGAAAGCAGCCGGCAAAACCTTCTACAAGACCGAAAACAACAAGCTCCAGCAGATGAACGCGGACGGAACCTATTCCGAGATCAAGCGCCCCGAAGGCGTGCTGCTGCTTTCCGACATCAAGCGCGACAAGAAGAACCTCGTCGCCAAGACGCGGAAGCTCCCGGCGCCTTTGGGACAGCTCGGCGCCGCGCTGTGGGACGTGGGCGACGGCGTGCTCTGCCTCGAGTTCATCTCTCCGATGAACGCGCTGGACTCCTCGACCATGAAGATGATCCACAAGGCCTGCGACATCATCGAAGGCGGCAAGGTGAAGGGCCGCGACGGCCAGCCTTTCAAGGCGCTCGTGATCCATAACGAGGCCGAGAACTTCTCCGTTGGCGCAAACCTTAAGCTCGCCGAGCTCGCGCTCAAGGCCAAGCAATACTGGATCGTGGACAAGCTCGTGAAATCGGGACAGGACGCCTATAAGCGCCTGAAATACGCGAAATTCCCGGTCGTGGCGGCCCCGACTGGCTTTGCCTTTGGCGGCGGCTGCGAGATCCTCATGCACTCGAACCATGTTCAGGCGCATGCCGAGCTTTACGCCGGCCTCGTCGAAATGGGCGTCGGCCTGCTGCCCGCCTGGGGCGGCACGACCGAGCTGCTTTCCCGCGCGAAGCAGAACAAGAAACTGCCCAACGGGCCGATGCCGGCAGTCGGCACCGCGTTCGAAACGATTTCCATGGCCAAGGTCTCCCTCTCGGCCTTCGAAGCCAAGGATCTCATGTACCTGCGCGAGACGGACGGCATTACCATGAACAAGTCGCGCTTGCTCTCGGACGCCAAGAAAAAAGCGCTCGAGATGGCGAGGGACTTCAAGCCGGAAGTTCCCTTCGACATGCAATTGCCGGGCCCCTCGGGCAAGGCAGCCATCAGCATGGCGGTCGACGGCAACTACCTGAAGGGCCTCGCCACGCCCTATGATGTGGTCGTTCTCGACAAGATCAGCGACGTCATGACCGGTGGCCAGAAAGCTGGCCCTGGCGTGGTCCTGACGCAGGACTACCTGCGCTCGCTCGAGCATGCGCACTTCATGGAGCTGGTGCACGATCCGCGCACGGTCGCGCGCATTTCGCACATGCTGAAAACCAACAAACCCTTACGCGAGCCGGCGCTCAAGGACTTCAAGCGCGCGCAGGTGATCCGCGAGGAAGCCGACAAACCCGGGCTCTTCGCCCGCGTGTTCTGCAACCCCGTGAAAAACGTCTTCAACAAGGTCTGCCGCCGCGGCCATGAGGCGAACGACAACGCCCTCAAGCGCGACACCAAGGCCCAGGTGAACTGGCCGAAGATCAAGAAGAAGCAGCCTTAAACGAATTCCACGCGACGTGGAAAACGGGCCTGCCTTTCAGAAACGGAAGGCAGGCCTGTTCTTTAAGCAACTGAATTCATGAAACTATTTTAAATTGACATAACAACGGTCCAGGTTATAATCCGCCATCATTTGTTTTTTGACGGACATGCGATGCAGTTGAAAAAATTCTTCCAGGGCCTCCCCTCCGACCTGCGCCTCCTGCGCACGAAGGCGCTCGACCGGCTGGGCGGCAACCATGCGTCGAATTACAAGTACGTCTTCCACATGCAGGTCGAGGATTTCTTCGGCGTGATGGCGGGGCTGGTCGGCGGCATGGCCGTGGCGACCGGCGGGCTTGTTTTCGGCCTGTGCGCATTGGGTGTGGCCGGCGTTATCGCCGCCTGCCGCTATCCGTCGCCCGTGAAACGCCGCGCGGAAGTCATCGCCGATATCAACGAGGCGGGGCAGGAGCTAACGGGGCAGCGGCAAGACCTCTATCGGCTCGATCTTGCGCAGCGACAGCTTCATGCGCTCACCGGGCCTTTCAATCGCGCCGCCGCGCTGCCGGAAGTCGTCGCCGAAAAGGCGAAGGCGCTGATTGAAAAAACCGCGCCGGAACGCGGGCGGGTCAGGGTGCAGGGTGACGCGCCCTATGCCTTCGTGCGCAGCGTGACGCGCCTCGAAAGATTTTGACGATAAAATGAAAAACTAAGCGCCCGGGCCCTTGCCGTAGCCGGGACGCTGCCTGGGAAGAGAGCCTTCGAGAGCGGCCTTGCTGATGCCGATTTTATGCATGAAGCGCATATCCCAGGGGTAAGGGTCTTCCGCCAGCATGCTGTTCATTTCAAATGGCTTGCCGATCATGATGACGACGGGCTTGCGCGGGTCCTCGAAATCCTTGCCCGACATCTGGCGGTCGATTTCGTTCAGGTTCTTGCCCTTTTTATACAGGTCGTCGAAGGTGTTCTCGAAGCTGTCCGCCATCTCGTCCATTTTTTCCATCAGGTGGGCCGTTGCCGAATAATTCGCGAAGGCGAAATCGCGCGGGCTCATGTCGGCCGGGCACTGATAGGGCTCGGAAATGATCAGCACGCCGCCCTGCGCATCCTTGAAAGCCTGGTTGATATTTTCGGCGACGGCCGCGTGAAGGTCGGGCTTGCCGGCGGCGTTGTTGAAAATCGTCTGCCAGTCGAGCGTTTTGACCGCATCTTTCTCGACTAGCCCCTGCACGGCGAGCGACTTCGCGTAGGCGCGCGCCAGCCTCTCGGCGTCAGGCAGATTTTCCGTCGCGATCATGATGCTGTTGAAAAGGTTGCTCATGCCGACGTTATTACCGGCCTTCTTCGCGGCGGCAAGATTCGCATGCCCCTGCATTTGCTGCTCGATGACAGACGAAAGGGGGATATCGGCAATCTTCTTTAATTCATCCTGTAGTTCCGGCGGCAGCGCCATGACACACCGTTATTCTTCTTTTTGCTATTACCCAAAACAAACCTGTATATTTATCTACCAAAATCGGTATTATGTCAATATCAATCTCGGACCCGGAATCACCGGAAATACGCCTTGTATCTATTTGTAATAAAACGATTTTTCAATTCTTGACTTCCCTCTTTAAATGCCATATCCCTATACGGTACCCTTCCGGGACAGATTCTGTCCTTTCGGAATCGGCATAAGCGGACGTAGCTCAGGGGTAGAGCACAACCTTGCCAAGGTTGGGGTCGAGGGTTCAAATCCCTTCGTCCGCTCCATTTTTACACTGAAGTCCCGCATTTTGCGGGATTTTTTGTTGCCTGCCCCCTTAAGCCCCGTTGACAGAATACCCATGTTGGGTGGATGATGCTCCATCAAAAATAAAAACGAAAAATGCACGAGAGCGTGACGGCTCGAGGGTGATGTCAACGCGCTTATCAGGGACCGCTATAGTGCGGCCCGGAATAGAAGGATTACTCGCATGGGCCTCATCAAGAAAATCCAGGAAATGAAGCAGGAAATGACGCGCTGGCGCCAGAAACTGCACCAGACGCCCGAACTCGCGTTCGAGGAAAAGCAGACCATGCGCTTCCTGATCCGCACGCTCGAGGACATGGACATTGAAACCCACGGCCTCGCCAAGACCGGCGTCATCGGCGTGCTGCACGGCAAGAACGGCCCGGGCGGCCCCGCCATCATGCTGCGCGCGGACATGGACGGCCTTCCCATCGAGGAAAAAACCGGCGCGGTGCACTCCTCGCGCAATCCCGGCGTGATGCATGCCTGCGGCCACGACGGCCATATGGCGATGCTGCTGGGCGCGGCAAAATACCTGTCGCAGACGAAGAATTTCGAGGGCACGGTTTATTTCGTGTTCCAGCCCGCGGAGGAGCATATCGGCGGCGCGCAGGAAATGATCAAGCAGGGACTCTTCACCAAATTCCCGGCGGAAGAGATTTACGGCCTGCATAACTACCCGGGCCTGCCGCTTGGCATGATGGCGACGGGCGAGGGCGCGATGCTCGCGGCTTCCGATGACTTCACCATCACCGTGCGCGGCAAGGGCGGTCATGCCTCGCATGCCGAGGCGGCTACCGACGTGCTCGGCGCCGCGGCCGACACCGTCATGCAGTTCAAGGAACTGGCCAAGAAATACATCCCCGAAGGCGAACCGGCGGCACTTTCCGTCTGCACCTTCAAGACGACGGGCGAGGCGCATAACGCGCTCCCCGATGCCGCGAATTTCACCGGCACTATCCGCACTTTCGACCCCGTGCTGCACCAGAAGCTGGTCGACGAGATGGTCAAAATCGTCGATGCGATCGAGGCGAAATACGGCGTGGCGCTCGATTTCGACATGAAAAAAGGTTATCCCGTGCTGGTCAACGAAAAGGTCGCGACGGCCTTTGCGACCGAAGTCGCAAAGGACACGGTCGGCGACAAATCCGTCATGAACCCCGTGCCGCGCACGATGGGCACGGAAGATTTCGCCTATTACCTGCAGCACAAGCCCGGCAACTTCATGGGCATCGGCACCGGTTCCGGCAAGCTGGGCGACAAAAACTACACCGACATCCACAGCGCCAAATACGACTTCAACGATGCGGCGCTGCCTATCGGGGCCAGCTACTGGGTCAATCTGGTGGAGAAAAAACTTCCCCTGCTCACGCCGCCGTCCGCCATCGACGGAACCGCGCCGCCGCCTTCTGCGCCGAAGCCCTGACCTGAACTGCTCATGAAGATCATCGAGCAATTCACCTGCGGAAAAACCGGCGACGATTCAAAGAACGAGGACCGCATTGCGGTCACGCCGGACTTTATCGGCGTCTTCGACGGCGTGACCTCGCGCGCCGGGTTTATGCTGAACGGGGCATCGACAGGCGCCTTTGCGGCTGGCGTGCTGTCTGACGCGCTCGCGCAGATGCCCGCTGAAATAGACGCCCATCACGCCGTTCTTTCCCTGAATAAAACGCTGCACGAAAATTCGGTGGCAGCAGCGAAGCAGGAAGGGAAAACCTTCGCCGAAACCTGGTCATGGCCGGCGGCCGCCCTGCTGGTCTACTCCCGCGTGAGAAAAGAAATATGGCGCGTGGCGGATTCCACCTTCATCGTGGACGGAAAGGCCAATTACAAATTTTTTCCGCAGGAGACGACAGTGGCCGAGCTGCGGCGCGCCTTTTTCTGCGCGAAGCTCGCCAGGGGCATGACCGAGGCGCAGCTGCTGGATAACGATATTTCGTGGGACCTCATCACGCCGATCATCAGCGAGCTGAAAATCTTCGCCAATTACGACGGGCCCTTCGGTTACGGCGTATTGAACGGCTCGACAGTGCCGAAGGTCCATATCGAGGTCTTTCCGGCGGCAGGGGCAAAGGAAATCATTTTCGCCAGCGACGGCTACCCGACCGTGCTGGGCACGCTGGCCGAAACCGAGGCCGAACTGAAGCGGGTACTCACCGAAGACCCCCTCATGTACAAGCTCCACCCGCAGGTAAAGGGGGTGAAGAAGGGGCACATATCCTTCGATGACCGCTCTTATATCCGCTTCCAGCCGGCTTAAATCTATGTTAAATCACCCGCCATGTCCGCTGCGCTGAAAATCATCCCGACCCCCGACCCGCTGGCCGCCAAATTCGCGGAACTTGGTATTGAGGTTATGACCTATGAACATCGACCTGTTTTCACGGTGGCCGAGGGCGAGGATTTCAAGAAGCTGATCCCAGGCGGCCATACCAAGAACCTGTTTTTAAAGGATAAAAAAGACAAAATCTGGCTTGTCACTGCGCTCGATGAAACGGTGATTGACCTCAAGAAACTTCCTCCCCGTATCAATGCAGCCCGCCTGTCCTTCGGCAATGCAGAGCTTATGCAGCGCGTCATTGGCGTCACGCCGGGCTCCGTCACGCCCCTGGCGCTGCTGAATGACCTCAGCAGGGAGGTCTCGCCGGTGCTGGATCACCGCCTCATGGAGCATGAGGTGATTAATTGTCACCCGTTAAGAAATGACCGCACCACCTGCCTGAAACCGCAGGATCTGGTTAAATTCATGAAAAATCTGGGGTATAACCCTATGATTGTTGATTTTTCAAGGCTATAGCTTATCTCATGCACAAGGGAAGGCACTAAAGCAAAGGTCAGGACATGCTGGACTTAAGCCTCGGACAAAAAGACAAGACGCCGGAAAACCCGTTTATCCGCGACACCGATGCCGCGCGTTTCGAAGAAGACGTCCTTGCCGTTTCCCTCAAAACCCCTGTCATCGTCGATTTCTGGGCGCCCTGGTGCGGCCCGTGCAAGCAGATGATGCCTGCGCTCGAAAAGGTCGTGGCGGAGGCGCGCGGGGCCGTGCATCTGGTCAAGGTCAACGTCGACAAAAACCCCGAGCTGGCCGAAGTCTTCCGCGTCCAGTCGGTGCCCACCATTTTTGCTTTCTTCCAGGGCCAGCCGGTCGATGGTTTCATGGGCGGACGCTCCGAAACCGAGCTGCGCGCCTTTGTCGTCAAGCTGACCAAGCTGGGTGGGGCCATCCCCGCAGACAAGCCGCAGGAACTGTCGGCCGAAAACATCGGCAAGCTGATGGCTGAGGGAGACAAGAATTTCCGCGAGGGAAAGTACGGCGAGGCCATGACCTCCTACAGCAACGTGCTGGATGCGGCGCCCGACAATCTCGACGCGCTGAGTGGCATCGGCTGGTGCCTGCTGGCCGAAAAGGACATGGAATCGTTACGCGAATTCATCGGACAGGCGAAGCCGGAACATCTTTCCTATTCCCGCCTGAAAGGCCTCAAGCTGGTCGTGGACATTGCCGCGGACGCCGAAAAACTCGCTGAGGCCGGAAAGCTTGCCGAAAAACTCGCTAAAGACCCGAAAGACCTGCAGGCGCGCTACGACCTCGCGTTGCGCAAGATTGCCGCCGCGGATCTCGAGGCCGGCATCGATGCGCTCGTCGAACTCACGCGCCGCGACCGCGAATGGAAAGAGCAGAAGGCGCGCAAGCTGCTGCTGGATCTTTTCGAGGGCATGGGCCCGTCGCATCCACTGACTGCCGCCGGGCGGCGCAGGCTGTCTTCCATTCTCTTTTCCTGACGGGGGAGGGCATGGGAGAGGCATTCGACACGAAATTCGAGGACCTGCCGCAGGAAATCCCGGTCTTCCCGCTGCCCCGCGTCATTCTGCTGCCCCGCGTGCAGCTGCCCCTGAATATCTTCGAACCCCGCTATCTGGCGATGGTCTCGCACGCGATGACCAACGGCCGTCTGATCGGCATGATCCAGCCGAGGCCTGACGGCGACGGGGAACAGGTTTTCAAGACCGGCTGCGCGGGGCGCATCGCCTCGTTTTCGGAGACGGAGGACGGCCGTTACCTGATTACGCTGAAAGGCGTCTGCCGCTTCGATGTCGTGCAGGAACTGCCGCTGGCGAATGGCGGCTTTCGTCATGTGAAGGCGAACTGGCAGCCCTATCAGGGCGATTTCGAGGCCGACCGCGTGACCGATGTCTGCCGCGATACGATGATGAGAACCCTGCGCAAATATCTCGATAAAATGAATATGTTCTGCGACAAGTGGGAGACGATCCGCGATATCGAATGCGAAAAGCTGATATCCACCTTAAGCGTCGTCTGCCCCTTCGACACCGATGAAAAACAGGCCTTGCTCGAGGCGAAAACGCTGCCTGAGCGCGCAAAAATCCTGCAGGCCCTGCTCGAGATTGCCGCGCGCGAAGACTGCGCTGCTTCCTGCCACTAGAGGAGTAAAAATGCCCGTCAGCACCAAAACCGCCGACCCGAAGCTGCTCGAGGTTCTTGTCTGTCCGCTGACCAAGGCGCCACTGGAATATGACGCCGCCCGGCAGGAACTCATCAGCCGGCAGGCGAAACTGGCCTTCCCTATCCGCGAAGGCATCCCCATCATGCTGGTTGACGAGGCCCGCAAGCTGGATTGAAAAGAGGCCGAATTGACGCGGCGCAGCAAGGGAAAAGCACTGGAAAACGGCGAAACCCGCCGTTATTATAGGCGGGACGAAATTTAAAGTTAAGGAAAATACCATGTCCAACCGCGTGTTCATTTTCGATACGACCTTAAGGGATGGCGAACAGTCCCCCGGCTATTCGATGACGCTGAACGAAAAGCTCCAGATGGCCGAAATGCTGGACAAGATGGGCGTGGATATCATCGAGGCGGGCTTCCCGGCCGCCTCCCGCGGCGATTACGACGCGGTCTACAAGGTCTCGCAGCAGTGCAAGAGCGCCATCGTCGCAGGCCTGTGCCGCGCGCTGCACAAGGATATCGACGCGGTCATCCAGGCGACCAGCCCGGCGCAGCGTCGCCGCATCCATACGTTTATTTCCACTTCGCCCCTGCACATGAAGCACAAGCTCCAGCTCGAGCCCGAGCGCGTGCTGGAAATGATCAAGGAAAGCGTCTCCTATGCGCGCCAGCATGCCGATGACGTCGAATGGAGCGCCGAGGACGCCACGCGTTCCGACCGCGACTTCCTGTGCAAGGCGGTCGAAACCGCCATCGCGGCGGGCGCGCGCACCGTGAATATACCCGACACTGTCGGCTATTCGGTGCCCGAAGAATACGGCAAGATTATTGCGATGCTGAAGAACCGCGTGCCGAACATCGACAAGGCGATCATCTCGACCCACTGCCACAACGACCTTGGGCTCGCCGTCGCAAATTCATTGGCCGGCGTGGCCGCGGGCGCGCGTCAGATCGAATGCACGATCAACGGCATCGGCGAGCGCGCCGGAAATGCTTCGATGGAAGAGGTCGTCATGACCTTCCGCACCAGGCAGGACATTCTCCCGTATGATACAGGTATTATCTCCGAATTGATCATGCCGGCCTCCAAGCTGCTAACGCAGATCACGGGATTTTCGGTGCAGCCGAACAAGGCCATCGTCGGCGCGAATGCCTTCGCGCATGAAAGCGGCATTCACCAGGACGGCATGCTGAAAAACGCCAATACCTACGAAATCATGACGCCGGAATCGGTCGGCCGCGACAAGTCCGACCTCGTGCTCGGCAAGCACTCGGGCCGCAACGCGTTTCGCAATAAATTGCAGATGCTGGGCCTGAACATGACGGACGACGACCTGAACGCGGCTTTCGAGCGTTTCAAGGACTACGCCGACCGCAAGAAAAAAGTGTCGGATGACGACCTGCTTGTCATCGCGACCTCCAAGGATGGCCTGCCGAAAGAACGCGTCCGCTTCCTGTCGCTGGGCGTGAAGTCCGGCTCCTACGGCCCGCAGGAAGCCGAGCTGGAGCTGGAAATCGACGGCGAGAAGAAAAAGGCCAAGGCGACCGGCAAGGGCCCCGTGGACGCCTGCTTCAAGGCCATGCGCGTCCTCGTGCCGCATGACGACGCTGTGCTCGCGAACTACGAGCTCAAGGCGCTCACCTCGGGCTCCGACGCCAAGGGCGAGGTCAGTATCAAGCTGTCCGAGCACGGGCACGCCTATACGGGCATCGGGATCGATACGGACGTGATTGTCGCGTCCTGCCGCGCCTATATCGACGCTTTGAACCGTATGCTCGCAGGTCGCAATGTTGTTCCGGTTAAAGCAAAGGCTCACTAAGCCTCCCATCCCTCTCGATATAGGCGGCGTGCGCGTGAAACCGTCATCACGCGCACGCCGGTTTTCGCTGCGCGTGGATGCGAAAGCGGGGGACGTCGTTTTCACCTGGCCGCTCAAATCCCGCGTCTCGCTTGAAAGGGCGCAACGATTTGTTGAGACCCACCGCGGCTGGATCGAAGACCAGCGCCGCAAGTCGGCGGACGCCATTCCTTTCGCGCCCGGCGCCACGCTTCACATCGCCGGCGCTCCCTGCGTCATCGAACACGCTCCCGGCCGCGGCCTGACAAGACTGGAGGAAGGCCGTATCGTCGTGCATGGCCAGCCCGAGCATCTGCCGCGACGGGTGAAGGACTTTCTGAAGAACGAGGCCATGCGCGCGCTCAAGCGGCTGTCCGATGAAAAAGCGTCGACGCTGGGGCTGCCGCCGGCGCCCGTCCGCATTCTCGACCCGAAGACGCGCTGGGGTTCCTGCGGCCCAGACGGCAAGCTTATGTACTCGTGGCGGCTGCTGCTGGCGCCCCCGGAGGTCATGGACTACGTCGTCGCGCATGAAGTCGCTCATCGCGTCCACCTGAACCACAGCCGAAGGTTCTGGGCGCTCTGCGCGGGCCTGACGGCCGATGCCGCGGCCTCGCGCCGCTGGTTGCGACAGAACGGCCGGCGCCTGTTAGCCTACGGTTGATTTGCATTTCAGATTCCTTCTTCGATCTTTTGGCTTTCTTGGGAGCTTCCTCAGTCGTTTCAGACGCTTTTGCGCCTTTCTTCTGCAGGGCTGCGCCGAGGATGTCGCCGATGGCGACGAACAGATCGAATTCGATCACGTTGCGGATTTTGCCTTCCATTCGCGCACCCTTTGGTGCACCCGTTCGATCTCGGCTTGATCGAGTTTCTCGGCTGTGTCATCACGATCTGGCGCGCTATCGCTTTCTGCGGGGAGGCAATACCAGAAATACGCCTCCTCGAGATTTCTGGGAACGCCAATACCGTTTGCGTGGTGGTGTCCAATTTCATTCTGAGCGCGTGCATAGCCTTGCTCGGCAGCCTTGGTATACCACCTCATCGCCTCAGCGCGATCCTGCTTCACACCGGTGCCGCTTTCATACATCCATCCGACTTCAAATTGCGCCGCCAGATTCCCTTTTTCCGCCGACATCAGAAACCATTTCAGTGCCTCCACGTAATTCTTCCGCGTTGCCTTCCCGTCGCGGTACTTCTTGCCTAATTCATACTGCTCGATGGCGCTGCCTTTTGCCGCAGCTACCTTTTGCGCATGTGGGACATCATCTGGCGTCTTTTGCGACGGGGGGCGCATGACGGGATGTTCTACAAGACCGGAGACGGAAGGCAGGCGATACATAAAGGCGTTCTTATAGGCAACGTAGATGGCGATGCCGTAGAAAAGAAGGTCGTCCACTTTGAACCAGTCAGTATTGAGCCAGTCGCCCCTGAACCAGCGGGTATAAGCTTGGGTATCAGGCGCAGCGCTCTGACGACTGAAAAACTCTAGTGATGCAGGCGTGTGGCGGGAGGCACCAATGAGGACATTGGCGCTCACTATATCACCAATCACACACCCCAGAAGTGCGCAGGCCGCTGCCAAAAATCCAAACTTTTTGTCTATCCCCTTACCCGTCTTCCTGACGGCGAGCCCCACAGCGAGCCCCGTCACAACGGACATAATACCGATGTCCCACCCTGTAGAAACGGTAACGACCATCCACGCAACGGTGCCGACAAGGGCGCCGCCAATGCCGGCGAAAATGGCGAAGGGGAAGTTTTGCTCTCTGCGGACACGCTCTATGAGGTGCGGACTTAAGGAGGGCGGGGGAATCTTTTTTGGGTCGTCTTCAAACATCGACTTTTCCCATCGGTATGGGGCGAATACACCATAAGGATACCATGTTTAAATGGGAAATAGAATCCGCTGCTCGGACAAAAACAAAAACCCCCGGAAGTTGCCTTCCGGGGGTTTTGTTGTCGGAAAGATTTGAAGATTACTCTTCAGATTCCTTCTTCGACTTTTTGGCTTTCTTGGGAGCCTCTTCCGCAGCCTCGGGCGCTTTCACGCCTTTCTTCTGCAGGGCTGCGCCCAGGATGTCGCCGAGCGAGGCGCCCGAATCCGAAGATCCGTATTCCGCCATCGCCTGCTTGTCTTCGTCGATCTCGCGCTGCTTGATCGAGAGTTCCAGCTTGCGGCCGGAGCGCTCGACTTTGAGCACTTTCGCGTCCACCTTTTCGCCGACGGCGAAACGGTCGGGGCGCTGCTCGGAGCGTTCGCGGGAAAGATCGCCCTTCTTGATGAAGCCGGAGAGCTTCTCGTTCACCGAGACCTCGATGCCGCCGCCCGTCACAGCCGTGACGGTGCAGGTGACAACCGAGCCCTTGGCGACGCCGCCCAGGTCCGCTTCCATCGGGTCGCTTTCAAGCTGCTTGACCCCTAAGGAAACGCGTTCCTTCTCGGGATCGATCTCGAGGACTTTCACCTTCAGGGTGTCGCCCTTCTTGAACGCCTTGATGGCTTCCTCGCCGGCCTGTTTCCAGGACAGGTCGGACATATGCACCATGCCGTCGATCTGGTCGCCAATGCCGACGAACAGGCCGAATTCGGTCACGTTGCGGATTTCGCCTTCCAGAACGTCGCCCGGCTTGTGGCTGGAGGCGAACTTGTTCCAGGGGTTCTCAGCGCATTGCTTGAGGCCCAGCGAGATACGGCGTTTCGTGAGATCGACGTCCAGCACCTGAACTTCCACTTCCTGGCTGGTCGAGACGATCTTGCCGGGATGGATGTTTTTCTTGGTCCAGGACATTTCCGAGACGTGCACGAGGCCTTCGATGCCTTCGCCCAGTTCGACGAATGCGCCGTAGTCTGCAATGTTCGTGACGCGGCCCTTGTAGCGTTCGCCGATCTTGAACTTGCCTTCGACGCCCTGCCAGGGGTCGCTGTCCAGCTGTTTCATGCCGAGGCTGATGCGCTGGCTTTCTTCGTTGAAGCGGATGATCTTCACGTTGACCGTCTGGCCGACCGAGAGGACTTCCGAGGGGTGATTGATGCGCTTCCACGAGATATCGGTCACGTGCAGCAGGCCATCGACGCCGCCCAGGTCAATGAACGCGCCGTAATCGGTAATGTTCTTGACCACGCCCTGCAGTTCCTGGCCTTCCTTGAGGTTGGAGACCAGTTCCGAGCGGGCTTCCGCGCGGGATTCTTCCAGCACGGCCCGGCGGGAAACGACGATGTTGCCGCGCTGCCTGTCCATTTTCAGGATCAGGAAGGGTTGCGGGGTGCCGAACAGCGGGCTGATATCGCGCACGGGGCGGATGTCGACCTGCGAACCCGGCAGGAATGCGACCGCGCCCGACAGGTCGACCGTAAAGCCGCCTTTGACGCGGCCGAAGATGACGCCGGTGACGCGCTCGTTGGCCTTGTGCTGCTTTTCCAGCAGGACCCAGCTCTCTTCGCGCTTGGCTTTCTCGCGGGAGAGAACGGCTTCGCCGTCCTTGTTCTCCATGCGCTCGACATAGACTTCCACCTTGTCGCCGATCTTGATTTCGGATTTCGCGCCATGCGCGCCGAATTCGCGGAGCGCGATGCGCCCTTCGGATTTCAGGCCGACGTCGAGGGTGACGAATTCGTCATCCAGGCCGACCACGGTGCCTTCGACGACCGAGCCTTCGAAGGATTTGATGTTCTTGAAGCTTTCGTCCAGAAGGGACTTGAAGCTGAAGTTCTCGCCCGTGATGTCTTTCACGGACACGTTCTCAATGATTTTTGCGGCTACTTTTGCCATAGGTTAAGTTCTCTCTTTTGTATGCGGAATACGGCCAAAGGGCTGCCATGCGGCACCCGGGCCCGCCTGGCCGTTCAAAGGGATAATTAAGGGTGAAGAGGTGAAGAGTCAACGAAAAAGGCCTGAAAAGGCTCAAAATACCGGGGAAAATGGGGGTTAAAGCGCGGTTTTCTGGGCCGGGGCCGGGGGTTTTGCCGCCGCCAGGGCATTGTCGTTGGTTTCGGAAAGGAAGCGGGACCGGATGACAGCAATGGCTTCTTCGAGCGTTTCCGAGGGGTTAAGTCCGGTCGTGTCGAGGATATAGGCGTCCTCGGCCGCCAGCGTGGGGGCCACGGCGCGGGTAGCATCGCGCAGGTCGCGGGCTTTCAGGTCGCCCAGAACCCGCTCGAATGTCACGTCGTCGTGTCTTTCGGACAGCTCCGTATAGCGGCGCTTGGCGCGTTCCTCGACGGAGGCGGTGATGAAAAACTTGATGTCCGCGTCCGGGCAGACGACAGTCCCGATATCGCGCCCGTCCAGCACGGCGCCGCCCACCAGGCCGGGGGGATTTTCAGCGAATTCACGCTGATAATCCAGCAGGGCCTGACGCACTTCAGGGATCGCCGCCACCTTGGACGCGGCATCGGAAACTTCAGGGGTGCGCAGCGCTGCGCTGGCCAGCAGTTCCGGCGTCAGGTTGCGCTTGATGATGTCGAGGGCGGGCTGGACATCTTGAAAATAGTTAGGGTCGCCGCCGATTTCGAGGGTCGCCATGGCGACGGCGCGATACAGGGCGCCAGTATCGAGATAGGCATAGCCCAGACGTTCCGCAAGCTTTTTGGCCAGCGTGCCCTTGCCGCTGGCGGCAGGGCCGTCCACCGTGATGACCAGCTTCTTCTGCAACGCGGAGCCTTGCTCCTGCGCGGGCAGAAAATCAGTCTTCCTGAAGTTCACGATTGGCATTACACATCCCCCGTCAGGCAGCTTTGATCGGTCGCGACCTGTTAAAAAACTATTAATAAAAGGTTAACATAATGTTAACATTTTTTCAAGGACGAAAACTTCTACCACGAAAAATGAGCTTATATCAAGTGGTTAAAGACCATGTAATAAAAGGAGATGTTATCGGCAGACTTTAAAAGTTTCGGTAAAGCGCCTGATTTTCCCCGACTCCGGTCCCGCCGATCGGTATATTACATAATATTTTGCGACGTAATTTTTACTTCAGCTTCTCGGCGATACTCAGCATATGCACGATAAGCGCGGCGAAAACGCCCGTCAGGGCGAGGAACAGCAGGATCGTGCCGGGGTTGATGGGGGAGCCGGAATCGGTCGTGGGCGGGACCTGATGCGATTCAGCGGCCTTCCATTCCCTGACCTTCGCAAGCCCCGTATCCTCGACATAGGGCTCGACCGCGCCGCAGGTGACGCAGACGGCGCATTTGATCATTACCATCGACCATGACATGCCCTTCGCGCGGCCCAGCATCACGCCGCCCTGTGCCGCCATGCGCCCATGGTATAAATCGGAACTGCCGCAGGCCTTGCATTTATCGCGTGCCATGATATCCGCGCCCCTTCTTTTGGAACTTGCCCGTCGCGGATATCCTAGGCCTGCGCGCCCCATATCTCAATAGACCCCGCCGCCGGCTCTGGTATGATGCGTTATCGAAGCGTTCAAAAGCGAAGACCCATGCACAGAAGAACGAACAAGCTTATCCGGGACAAGATCCCCGACATCATCCGCGCGGACGGGCGGGATCCTGTCATTACCGTGCTGACGGGCGACAGGCTTATCGAGGCCCTGCAGGCGAAGATGATCGAGGAATATAACGAATACCTTGAAGCCGACACGCCGCACGAAAAGCTCATCGAACTTGCCGACATGCTCGAGGCCATTTTTTGCATTGCCCATGAAATGGGAACGCATGAGCACGACCTTCTGCAGATGTGCTTTAAGAAGCGCGAGCAGCACGGCGCCTTCCTGAAAGGCTATTACTACGAAGGCGATAAGGAAAAATAGCGCTAAGCCGGCCCGATGCCCGCGCCCAGCGCATTCATCAGCCCTGCAAAACCCGGAAAGCTGGTGCCGATGGTTTCTGAATCATCGATGGCGACGGGTTCTTTCGCCGCCAGGCCCATGATCAGAAAGCTCATCGCGATGCGGTGGTCAAGGTTTGCGGCGATGGTGCAACCGCCCTGGGGCGTCTGACCGCCATGGACGGTCAGTGTATCTTCGCCCATCTCTGCCTTTACGCCGGTCTGGGCGAGGCCCCTGGCGATGGCGGCCAGCCGGTCGCTTTCCTTCACGCGCAGCTCGGCGAGGTCGGACATATAGGTCTTTCCCTCCGCGAAAGACGCCGCGACAGACAGCACCGGGAATTCATCGATCATCGAGGGAACGCGTGCCGGCGGCACCGTTATCCCCTTTAGCGCGCTGGAGCGCACGCGGATATCCGCCACTGGCTCGCCGGAAGCTTCGCGCGGGTTTTCAAACGTGATGTCGCCGCCCATCTCGCGCAGGGTCTCGTAAATACCCGCCCTTAAAGGGTTCACGGATACATTGGGTATCAGCACGTCGGAATCTTTTGTAATCAGCGCCGCCACGGTCAGAAAAGCGGCGGAGCTGGGGTCTGACGGCACCGTGAAATCGCGGGCGACCAGCTTCGGGAAGCCTTTCAGCGTGATGACATTGGAGCCGTCGTTCTGCGTGACAGAAGTGATATCCGCGCCCAGGAACCGCAGCATGCGCTCCGTATGGTCGCGTGTGGGCGAGGGTTCGGTGACGACAGTATTGCCCCTGGCATGCAGCCCCGCCAGCAGAATGGCGGATTTCACCTGCGCGGAGGCGACGGGCAGCGTGTATTCGATCGGGGTCAGATTATCCGCGCCGATGATTTTCAGCGGCATCCTGTCGCCGTCGCTGGTTTCGAAGCGCACCCCCATTTGCGACAGGGGCTTGATAACCCGGCCCATCGGGCGGCGGCTTAACGAGTCGTCGCCCGTAAACACCGCCTGCAGTGGATAGCCGCCGGCCAGCCCCATCAGCAGCCGGGCGGAGGTGCCGCTGTTGCCAAGGTAGACGGTTGCGCGCGGCGAGGTCAGCGGCGCAGCGCCGAGGCCCCGGATGCGCCAGACGCCCGTCGCCGCTGGCGTTTCGATCGCGGCGCCCATGGCGGTCAGTGCGGCCGCCGTGCGCAGCACATCCTCGCCTTCCAGCAAACCAGTCACAGTTGTGACGCCCTCTGCGAGCGCCCCGAACATCAGCGAGCGGTGAGAGATGGATTTATCGCCCGGAACGCGGGCGGTGCCTTTCAGGCTGGAAGCGGGTTTGGAAACAAGACCTGTCATGCAGTTTAAGATAACGGAAGAGGGGAGGGGGCGCAACCGCGGCAGGAATTAAGGTCAGGCCTTTTTTTCATCCACAACGGCGAATTTCGTCTTCTTGGCGAATTCGCGGTTATGGTTCACGACGAATTCGACGAATTTATCCATGTTGAGCGGCTTTGTGTATTTGAAGCCCTGCACCTCGTCGCAGCCTTCCTCTTTCAGGAAGTTCTCGTGGTCGTTGGTCTCCACGCCTTCGGCGATGACCTTCAGGCCGAGGCTGTGGCCGAGGCTGATGATGGTCTTGGTGATCATGCGGTCGTCGGGGTTGACGAGGGCGTTGCGGATAAAGGACTGGTCGATTTTAAGACGATCGATGGGGAACTGGCGCAGGTAGCTGAGAGAGGAGTAACCCGTGCCGAAGTCGTCAACGGCCAGTTCCACGCCCTGCCGATGCAGCTGGTTCAGGATGTCGATGGTCGTCTGCATGTTTTCCATGAACACGCTTTCGGTGACTTCCAGCTCCAGATATTTGGGGTCGAGCTTGG
This sequence comes from Alphaproteobacteria bacterium, assembly GCA_004297545.1. GTDB lineage: Bacteria > Pseudomonadota > Alphaproteobacteria > Micavibrionales > UBA2020 > JAPWJZ01. Next base: position 14,801 of record SCTB01000085.1, on the reverse strand, counting down.
TGTCCTTGAGTACGTCGGCCACCAGCGTCACGATATCCGCCTTGTGGAACTGCACGCCCGAGATGTTGACGGCGATGCGGAATGGCGCGATGCCCTGTTCCTGCCACTTCTTGTTGGCGGCGCAGGCGGTCTTCAAAACCCATTGGCCGATGGGGACGATCAGGCCGGACTGCTCGGCCACAGGAATGAATTCGGCAGGCGAAACGAAATACCCGCCTTCGCGGCTGTTGTCGGGCAGCCACCAGCGCAGCAACGCCTCCGCGCCGATCAGCTGGCCCGTGCGCAGGTCGAACTGCGGGTGGAAATGCAGCTGCAGCTGGTTTTCGTCGAGCGCCGAGCGCAGGTCGCGCAGGAGCTGGAAGCGCTGCTGGACCGCCAGGTCGAAGTCCTGGCTGTAATAGCGCACCGTGTCGCGCCCTTCTTCCTTGGCGCGGTTGAGGGCGATATCGGCGTTCTTGAGAATTTGGCGCGCTTCCATGCCGTCGTCCGGGCAATGCGCAACGCCGATCGACACGCGCACCTGGAAGCGTTCCTGCAGGATGCTCACGGGCTCCGTCATGGCGTGGAAAATGCGGTCCACCAATATCGATGAATCCGGGTATTCCGGCTTGAGCACGACCATCAGCGTGAATTCATCGGCGGAAGCGCGGGAAATAACGCTGTCCTCGGGCAGGGCCTTGACCAGGCGCCGGCCGATGGCTTCCAGCAGCTTGTCGCCGAATTCATGGCCCATGGTGTCGTTGATGTCCTTGAAATGGTCGAGGTCGACGGACATGACGGCGATGCGGCGGTCTTCCTCCACGACCTTGTGGCGGATATGATCGTCGAGTTTTTCAAGGAAATAGGTGCGGTTCGGCAACCCTGTCAGCGCGTCGAAGTAGGCCAGCTTGTGGATCTTGTCCTCCGCCTGGCTGCGCAGGCGCTTCAGATTGTTCGCGTTCTGGCGGATCAGGTCGTTGGCGATGCGGATGGCGATGCCGATCTCGTCGCGCGTTTCCCTCTTCATGCGGAAGATCTCGGGTTTTTCCGGGTTCTTCGCCGCGTTCAGAAGGTTCGTGCGCAGCAGCATGATGGGCTCCAGCAGCCACTGGCCCAGCGCCAGCATCATGACCGCCGTCACAAATCCGGACATCAGCAGGAGGATGGTGACGGTCTTGCGTATCTGCTCCGAAATCTGGCGCTCGACGGCGCTTGAATCGACCCGCGCGACGATGTAATACGGAACGCCATGATCGTGCGGCGTGAACATCACTTCGTAGTTCATGCCATCTGCGGACCTGACTGCGGCGGCGATATCCGCCTTGCCGGCGGGGGCTAGCGCGGGCTTTTCGCCGAACTGCTGCAGCGGCTTCGCATCCTCGCCGAAGACGGAAATGCCGATGATCTCCGTGTTCGACAGCAGGTGCTCCGCTTCGCCGGCGCCGATGGGCGCTGCCTTGCCGGCGTCATGGTTGAGAGCGCCGGCAATGCCGGCATTGGCGAGCGCGCGCAGGCTGTCCAGCCGCTCGCTCTCGTAATGACGGATGGTGAACAGCAGCACGGCGCCCTGCACGAACAGCAGCGTCGCGAAAACGGTCAGCGCGATGCGCCAGCTGATGCGGCTGCGCCAGACCTGCGGCGACGCGGCGGCGGCGCTTGAATGCATGAAGGCCCAGCGGCCGCGCTTCGCGCCCAGGGCGGCGGCGGGTGTCGTATCCTGTCCTTCCGGCTTGCTCGTGGTGTCCTTTTCCAAATGTTCCCCTAAAACTCCCAGGATAGAAATGACCCCGGAATAACCCCGTCTCGTTAGTTGCTTTCGGAAACTTCCCCAAGTTCCCGAGCATAATCACAATTTTAAGCGAATTTATTTAAAATTTGATGTAAGGGGTAGATGCGCCCTTCACCTTTTATTTATTAATTATCCAAGTTATTGAAAATTGACGCTGTTTCTGGCCGTCAGCAGCACTCAATCTTTGGTATTATGACACCAGCCTCGTCCGGGATGCTTGCCGATGTCAAGGAATCGGCGAATCTCACGGCCTTGCCACGCCCGAGTCCCGATTTCGCGGCCTCTGTCAGCTCCCCGTCCCACATGACGGGTCTTCCGCGCAGCACGGTGCCCTGAACCCATCCTGTCACCGCCATGCCGTCGAAGGGCGTCCAGCCGCACCTGCTCTTGATCCAGCGGTTCGCGATGGTTTCGCGGCGTTTCAGGTCCACGAGAGCGAAATCGGCGTCGTAGCCCGCGGCAATGCGCCCTTTGCCAGCGATCTGGTAGATGCGCTGCGGTCCGTGGGACAGCAGATCAATGAGCCTTTCAAGAGAAAGATTTCCCTTGTTCACATGATCCAGCATCACGGGCAGCATTGTTTGCACCCCGGTCATGCCGCTGGGCGATGCGGGGTACTCTTTCGCTTTCTCTTCCAGCGTATGCGGCGCGTGGTCGGAACCCAGCACGTCGACGGTGCCGTTGCGCACCGCCGTCCACAGCATCTCGGTGTGCTTTTTGTCGCGGATCGGCGGGTTCATCTGGGCAAGGCGACCCAATCTCTCGTAACATTCCGGCGCCGACAGGGTCAGGTGCTGCGGCGTGGTCTCAATGGTCGCGATGTCCTTATGGTCCTTCAGGAAAACCATCTCGTCGCCCGATGTCACATGCAGCAGATGGATCTTCCGGCCTGCGACGCGCGCCAGCCTCACCGCGCGCTGCACCGCCTTCAGTGCGCATTCCACGTCGCGCCAGACGGGATGGTCCTTCACATCATGGCTTTGTTCCGCAATATATTTGCGGCTTTTCAGGCGTTCCTCGTCCTCCGCATGCAGCGCGACGCGGCGCGACCCGTGCTGGAATATTTTTAGAATCACTTCGTCCTGCGCCGCCAGCAGCGCGCCGGTGGAGGACCCCATGAAAATCTTGACGCCGCAGCAGCCAGGAAGTTTTTCCAGCTCGCCGATGATATGCGCATTCTCCGCGCAGCCACCGATAAAAAACGCATAATCGCAAAAGGCTTTTTCCGCCGCGCGGTGCAGCTTGTCATGTAGCGTGGCCGCCGTGATGGTCAGCGGATCCGTATTCGGCATCTCGAACACCGTCGTCACGCCGCCCATAATGGCCGACAGGGTGCCGGTCGATAAATCTTCCTTATGCGTCAGGCCCGGTTCCCGGAAATGCACCTGCGTATCGATGACGCCGGGCAGCACATAGAGGTTTTTGCAGTCGATGATTTCCTTGGCCGGTGCGCGGGAGAAATCCCCGAGGTCGGCAATCCGTCCGTCCCGGACGGCGATATCGGTGTCAACAATGCCGCCGGGCGTCACGACGCGGCCGTTTTTGAGAATCAGGTCGAAAGCGGGGGCAACGGGGGCCATTTTTAAGGACTCGAAAACAGGGCTGGAACTTTGCTACTATCCATAGCACGGCCAAAGCAAGGTTTGACAAGGGATTGTGATGAGTATTTTCGATCAGATGGCGGGCGCCGGGAGCCCCAACCCGGCCGAGGCCGAGGTAAAAGTCGACCTCAGGGGCATGGAACGGCAGGACGCGCTGCAGACGCTTGACCATATCGTGAAATACTGCAAAAAATCCTCCGCGAAGACGCTTTACGTCAAGTTCGACCCGGCGCGTCCGGGGGAAGGCGAAACCCTGTTTCAGCCGGTGGCGCGCTACTTTAAGGTCGAGAAGCACAACGGCTATATCGCGCAGGCGGTGCCTCTGATGACGCAGGAAGCGGGCGGGCTCTACGTGACGTTCAAGATATAGGACCATGGCTTTACATCTTTTCAATACGCTGACGCGGACCAAGGAAGAGTTCAGGGCAATCGACCCCAAGAACGTGCGGCTCTATTGCTGCGGGCCCACGGTCTATAACTACGCGCATATCGGTAATTTGCGCACCTATATTTTCGAAGACCTGCTGCGCCGCACGATTGCGCGCGCTGGGCTCGGCCTTACCCATGTCATGAATATCACCGATGTGGGCCATCTGCAGTCCGACGCCGACGAGGGCGAGGATAAAATGGCGCTTGCCTCCAAACGCGAGCAGAAATCCCCTTGGGACATCGCGAAGTTTTACGAGGAAGCCTTCTTCGACGACTGCCGCAAGCTGGGCATCCTGCGGCCGCACATCGTCTGCCGCGCGACGGATCATATCAAGGAAATGCAGGGGATGATCGACGGCCTTGAGAAAAAAGGTTTCGCGTATAAGGCAGGAGGCAACCAGCCGAACGTCTATTTCGATACGGCGCAATTCCCGGCCTATGCCGACTTCGCGCGACTGCCCGAAGTCCAGCTGGCGCAGGGGCGCGTCGAGGCGGATGCGAACAAGCGCAACCCGACTGATTTTGTTTTGTGGTTTACGCTGCAGGGCTCCAAATACCCGAACCAGATCATGAAATGGGAAAGTGCCTGGGGCGAAGGTTTCCCAGGCTGGCATATCGAATGCTCGGCCATGGCTACCAAATACCTTGGCGAACAGATTGACATTCACTGTGGCGGCATCGACCATATCCCCGTGCATCATACGAACGAAATCGCGCAATCCGAGGCCTGCCTCGGCCATAAATGGGTCAACTACTGGCTGCACGGCGAATTCCTCTTGATGGACGACGGCAAGATGTCGAAATCCAAAGGCGAATTCATGACGCTGCAGAAAGTCATCGATGCAGGGTATAACCCGCTGCATTACCGCTACCTGTGCCTCACCGCGCATTACCGCGGGCCGTTGAGGTTCAGCTTTGAATCCCTCGATGCCGCACGGCAGGCCTATGACACGCTCTGCCACAAGGCGGACGAATGGCGCGGAATAGCGCCCGCCGGCGCGCCGCCCTCGGCGGCGGCCAAAGCCGTTATCGGCAAAATCGACGCGGCGATGCAGGACGACCTGAACTCTCCTGTGGCGCTATCGGCACTGTGGGAAGCGATGCGCAACGACGTGCTCTCTGCGCCGGACAAGCTCGCCATCCTCGATGCCGCGGACAGCGCGCTGGGGCTCGGTGGTGCTACGCTCGCGAAACCTGAATTGCCGCCGCCATTGCAAACCGTGCTATCCGCACGTGACAAGGCACGGCACGACAAGAATTGGAAAGCGGCGGATGTTTATCGCAGCTATCTCACATCAGCGGGCGTTTCCGTCAAAGATCGTCCCGAAGGTTCCTCTTGGTACGTGAGCGTGGCGCCAGCGCTGGAGCATGCACAGAGGCAAGCGCAGGCGGACGCAGTCTACAACCTGCTCAAAGAAGGCGGCTTCGCGCTTCCGCAGGACGGCTCTTCAACTTTTCTCAAAATTATCGACGGCGATGAGAAGGGAGAACCCTCCTCGTCGGTCTGCTTCGTAGATAAGAAAGGATAATCAACATGACCACAAAAGATCCCGAAATCTTCCTCGTCCCGCAGGACAAGCATCAGGTGGCCTGCAACGGCGGGGGCGGCGCGCTTGGTCACCCGAAAGTCTATTACACGTTCAACGGGCAGGAGGCCGTGACCTGCGGCTATTGCGACCGCGTCTTCACCAAGGTGGCGACCACGGGGGCGAAGTCCTACAAGGGTGCCGCTTGACCCTTGATGATGACGACAAATTAATCTCCTTCTACAACGAAGAACTCATCGCGCTCTCCGGGCAGGTCGCGCTGCCGCAGCACATTGACAAGCCGCAGCTGACAGCCCGTGCCGTCAGCCCCATCTGCGGGTCCGAGATCGAGGTCGAACTGAAACTGACGGGGGACAAAATCAGCGCCTTTGGTTTCGAGGTGGAGGCCTGCGCCTTGACAAAATCCGTCGTCGCCGTCATGAAGAAGGCTATTATCGGCAAGACGCGCGCAGACGTGGCTCGGGCGGGACAGGAGCTTGAGGACATGCTGAACGGCAAGCCTGTCGTGCCCTCCGGCGACTGGGCGAAACTGATTATTCTGGAGCCGGTCAAGGACTACAAGGCGCGGCATAATTCCATCCTGCTGCCTTTCGAGGCGGTGGAAAAAGCGTTCAGGAATAAAGCATGAGCGATTTTGACAAAAAATTCAGGGAAGGCCGAGACCGCGCGCTGGAGGAAATCCGCGACGCCTGCATCGAGCGCATCAATCGCCTCTCCGGCATCACCTCGAAACGGACTCCCGAGGAGGACCGGAAACAGTCGATGGCGGACTACGTGCGGGACGAAGAGGGCTTCAACTGGCCGGTCGCCGTCCTGTATATCGTCGCCGACATGAAGGAGGAAAAGGGGCTGAAAGAGGCTTTCTCCCATGTCTCTGTCCGCTACGACCTTCCCGACCGCCGCCAGGTGCTGGGGCTGATGGACGACCTGCAGCTGTCGCCTGAGGCGAAGCTGGATGGCAGGCTCAACGCTTTCGAAACCATTCTGAAATCCCTCGATATCGCGGAGCGGGATTTTTCCATCACCTATCGCCCCCTGCGCGGCGACGAAGTCGACGACTGGCGCCGCCGTCATCCTGGCGATGACAGCGATATCCAGGCCGCCCATCGTGCGGCGCATGAAAAATGCATGAAAGAGCAAATCAGCAGCATCCGTGACATGCTCGAAGGCATGAAAAATCCACAGTCCGCGCCGGCAGCCGCCAGGGTAAAACATCATGGACCGTAAATTCCGCGAAGAGCGCGAAAAGGCGCTGGAAGAAATACACAAGGCGATGACGCAGAAGATACAGGACCTCGTCGCCTGGAGCCGCGCCTTTATGCAGGGCAAGGAACAGCTCACGCTGCCCGACCATATGCGCGTGCAGGAAACCTTCCGCTGGCCCGCCGCCGTGATGTTCGCGGCCTCCGACCTGAAGGAGGACAAGATGCTGAAGGAAGTTTTCTCCCGCGTCAGTGCGCGTTATCAGGCGAAGGATATACGGCAGGTGATTGGCCTTTCCGAAGATCTCACGCGCTCGCCTGCTGCGAAGACGGACGGCAGGCTTTCCGCTTTCGAGGACGTCCTGAAAGTCCTCGAAGTGGCCGAGCGCGATTTTGATCTCACCTACCGCCCCTTGACTCCCGACAGTCTCGAGTTCTGGAAGAGGCGCCACCCCATCGACCCGCAGGGGCTCGAGCTCGCCTACCGCGAAAACCAGCGCCATTTCATGAAAGAATCACTGAAGGACATGCGCGAGACGCTGGTGGCGCTGCGGGACAAGGCGCCCAAACCGGCTGCGCCGAAACCGCCAAAGCCTTAATATTGCTGGCTATTCCGGCTTCTTGCTTTCGTCTTTATCCATCATATATCATAAGTATGACGGCGCTGCCCATTGAAGGGGGCGCCGCGATATATCGCTCGCTTTGATTTTTAAGGAGCCCTGACGACATGACCCGCCGCCTGTCCCTTTTCGACAGCCCTTTCCTGCTCGGTTTCGACGAATTCGAACGCGCGCTCGACCGCGTGCAGCGCAGTGCTGGCGAAGGCTATCCGCCCTATAACATCGAGCAGCTGGGCGAAACCCGCCTGCGCATCACCATCGCCGTCGCGGGCTTCGAGATGGATGACCTCTCGGTCCAGATTGAACAGAACCAGCTGATCATCCGCGGCCGCAAGCAATCCGAAGAGGAGGAGAACCGTGTCTTCCTGCATCGAGGCATCGCCACCCGGCAGTTCCAGCGATCTTTCATATTAAGCGAAGATGTCGAGGTGATGGGCGCGGCGCTCGATAACGGGCTGCTTAACGTCGATTTGCGCCGCATCCTGCCCGACCGGGAGGTTCAAACAATCGCCATAAAGTCCGGAAAAGACAGCAAAAAATCGCAGACCATCGATGTTTCCAATGACAAGAACGACAAAAGTAAAGTAGAATAAGGGGGCGAGGCACAGCATGAAAAGCAATTTTCTTCCCGACCACATGATCCCTTTCCTGATGTCCCAGAACGACCTGAAGGAACTGGGGCTCGAAGAAGTAGGCTACGTCAAGCAGTACAAGGTCAACGGCAAGCCCGCCTGGGTGCTTCACGCGGCCGACGGCACGGCGCTGACCGTGCAGGGCAACCCAGATGCTGCCTTCCAGAGCGCACGCAGCCACGAACTCGACCTCGTCGCGGTTCATTAATCCAACAAACCTGATGTTGCCCCGGCGAAGGCCGGGGTCCACGGACATTTACCTTTCAGGCAACAGGCCAGTATACAGTTAGCTGCACTGTTGCAGTCCGTGGATTCAGGCTTTCGCCGGAATGACATGTCTTTTGATTAAGCCGCCTGGTTCTGCGCCCACTTGGTCAGGACTTCGGCGATCTTGGCCTGTTCGCAGCTGCTGCGGATGGCCTGGCAGGTGTTTTCGTCCTTCAGCAGGCGCGAGATATGCGCCAGCATCTTCAGGTGCTGCGTGGTCTTGCTCTCCGACGGCGCCACCAGCATGAAAATAAGGTCGACGGGCTTCGTGTCGATTGCGTCGTAATCGATGGGCTTTTCAAGCCGCGCGAGCACGCCATAAAGCTTCGTGACATGCGGCAGCTTTATATGCGGGATAGCGACGCCGGCGCCGATGCCGGTGGAGCCGATACGTTCGCGGTCCATCAGCGCGTCCAGCACGCGCTCCGGATTGCCGCCGAAAATGCCGACCGTCGCCTCGGCGAGCTGCCGGAAAGCCTGTTTCTTGCTGGTAGCCTTCAGGTCCGGGATGATGAGATCCGCTGTTATCATCTGTTGCTTTTTTCTGCCCAAAAGCATGCCGGAAATTTCAAGTATTCCGGCATACACACGTCTCTGGTTTTTTCGTTTCTTGGTCTCTTTTATGTATACGGATACTACTTCCGTCTGGATGACTTCGCCTTGGCCTTTTTCAAAGGTTTTGCGGCCGGTTTTGCAGCCGCCTTCGCTGTCTTCGCGGCTTTCGTCGGTTTTGCAGCCGCAGCTGCCGGAGCAGGCTTTTCTTTCTTCTTGCCGTTTTCCGGGTCGACCCAGCCGATATTGCCGTCCTTGCGGCGGTAAACCATGTTATAGCCGCCGTGTCCCGGGTTGCGGAACAGGAGCGCGGGCAGGTCGCCCAGCTCCAGGCGCATGACGGCGTCGCTGACGGCCAGCGTGGGCACCTGCGTCTGCATTTCAGCCACGATAGCGGGGCCGCCCTTGGCGGTCTCTGCCTCGTTCTCGTTGCTGCTGAAAGTCGTATAGGCGGCGGTCGCGGCCTCGGAAAGCCCTTCCTGGCGGTGATGGTCGCGCAGGCGATCCTTGTAGCGGGAAAGCCTGGTCGCCACGCGCTGCGATGCAACATCGAAAGCGGGGTAGGGATCATCTGCCTCGGAGGCTGCCTGCAGCACGATGCCCGAGCCGACATGGATCGAGATATCGGCCTTGTAGCGGCGGTTCTTTTCCTTGGTGAAAACGACGGTCGCTTCGACCGGGTCGCGGAAATATTTGCCGGCGGTATGCGTTAAGTTGGCCCGCACGTGCTCGCGCAAGCTGTCCCCCACATCGAGGTGTTTGCCTTTGACTGTCAGCTGCATTTTGTTTGAAACCCTGCAATTACGTTGTTGGCTGTTAGAGGGCATTATGCCCTAAAACAGCCCGGAAATCTTGGTCTCCGGCCCCTTTAAAATCAATATCAATTATCGTTTTTCATAGACAAAGTCAAGCATTCCACGCCGGGGATACCCGCTTTCTTGAATATTTACAAAGTTTTAGGTGTTTTTCTGACGCCGCCGCTGCACGGAGGAGGCTATTTTCATAGCTTCCCGGTACTTCGCCACGGTGCGTCTGGCGATGTCGATACCGTCTTTTTTGAGTGATACGACAAGATCGTCGTCCGACAATATGGCGGAGGGTTTCTCGGCATCGATCAGGCTTTTGATGCGCGCCTTGATGGCCTCCGATGAAAACTCCGCGGCGCCATCCGTCGACGACACGCCGCTGGTAAAGAAATATTTCAGCTCGAAAACGCCGCGCGGCGTGCCGATGTATTTGTTCGTCGTCACGCGCGACACGGTGCTTTCGTGCATGCCGATGACTTCCGCGATGTCTTTCAGCACCAGCGGTTTCAGGAATTCGACGCCATACAGAAAAAACGCCTCCTGCTGCAGGATGATTTCGGAAGCGGTTTTCAAAATCGTTTCCGCGCGCTGGTCCAGCGCCTTGACCAGCCAGTTGGCGGTATTGAGCTGCTCGGATAAATACTCTTTGTCCTTCTTCGCCTTCGCGCTGTTGCTGATTTCAGTATAGTAAGTTTTATTCACCAGTACGCGCGGCAGCGTGTCGTTGTTGAGTTCGACGGCCCAGCCGCCGCCTTTGGATTTCGGCAGCGGGCGCATCAGCACATCCGGGATGACGGTCTGCGAGACGAAATGCTCGAACTCCAGCGCGGGCTTGGGGTTCAGCGCCTTGATCTCGGAAATCATTTCCTTGAGGTCGGCCTCGTCCACGCCGCAAAGGGTTTTCAGCTTCTTCAGGTCGTGGCTCGCCAGCACGTCGAGGTTTTTCAGCAGCGCCTGCATGGCGGGGTCGAGCCGGTCCTGCTCCCGCAATTGCAGCGATAAACATTCGCTTAAGTTTCGCGCGAAAAGCCCGGCGGGGTCGAGATGCTGCAGCTTGTCGAGCACTTTCTCCACGCGGTCCGCCGCGCAGCCGAGGCGCGAGGCAAGCGCCGGGATATCCGTGCGGATATAGCCGGACTCATCCAGGTAATCGAGCAGCACCAGCGCAATCGCGCGGTCGCTGTTATCCTCGAACTCCAGGCTGATCTGGTCCTGCAGATAGTCGCGAAGGGTCGTTTCCTTCGCCATGTTATTCTCGAAACTGTATTCGGGGTCGTCGAACTTCAGACTGCCGCCCTTGCCGGCGCTGGCAAAGGACGAGGTCGCAAAGGCGTCATAGCCGCCTTCCTGCTCCGCCATGCCGCCGCCGGTGAAAACATTGTCGAAATCCGTATCCAGTTCCCGCTCGCCGCCGTCATTTTCAAGAGGCGCTTCGACGCGTTCCGGCGGCGCGTCGGACTCAGCATCGTCGCGGGGGGGCAGCGGCTCGCCGTCCTCTCCGGTCGCAGGCGCCTCTGGCTCGGGACTTTCGGCAGGCTTTTCCGACGACATGCTGTCGTCGCGTTCCAGCAGGGGGTTTTTCTCCAGCTCCGCCTCGACGAATTCGGAAAGCTCGATATTCGACATCTGCAGAAGCTTGATAGCCTGCTGCAGCTGCGGCGTCATGGTCAGGGTCTGGCCCTGTTTCAGGTCGAGGCGCTGGTTAATGGCCATCGGTTTCCCCCTTACCGGTAATATAGCATTTCGGTAGCTTTAAGGCGAATACCCTTTAAAACAAGGGTTTTTCTACTCCATCAGGAACTTCCGGGCCGGCGGCAGCTTGGGCGCAAGGGTTTCGAACAGCTCCCGCGCCCAGAGGGCGTCTTCGTGGCAGTCGTGGGCATTGGCGGGCGGCGGGAGGCTTTCGCCCGTGGCGCGGGTGAGGTCTTTCAGCTCGCGGAACTGCGGCGAGGGCAGGCCCGCCGCCTTGAACGCCGCGCGCAAGGATGTCAGCCCGCCGAAAAAATTCGCCATCACCACCTGGTCGGTCGCGCCGTTATAGGCCCAGATTTCAATGGATGTGACGGGGTTATCCTTTGTCGAAAAGTCTTTCAGGTATTCGACCATCTCATCGCGGATTTCGGCATTGCTGCGCCGGTTCTGCTCGGCCGGCAGGTGCTTCACCACATTGTCCTGCAACCACGGCGTGATTTTTGAGGCATCGAAATCGCGACTGACGCCGTAATAATCGGGGGCTGTCCTGTCTTCAGGGACAAGCGATATGCTGATGGGGTCGAGCGCAAACGGCTTCGCGTGCTCGTTGAACTCTGAGTCGAGGAAGAATCGCAATTTCATGATACTTCAGTAAACGACGGCAGGTAGAATATGTCAACAGGTTTAGAGGCTGAACTTCTCACCCAGATAAACCCGGCGCACGTCCTTGTGCGCGACGATGTCGGAGGGCTTGCCTTCCATCAGCACCTGTCCGCCGTGCAGGATATAGGCGCGGTCCACGATGTCGAGCGTGTCGCGCACGTTGTGGTCGGTGATGAGCACGCCGATATTGCGGTCCTTCAGGTGCCGCACGAGGTCGCGGATCTCGCCGACGGCAATGGGGTCGATGCCGGCCAGCGGCTCGTCGAGCAGGATGAATTGCGGATGCGTCGCCAGCGCCCGCGCGATTTCGACGCGGCGGCGCTCGCCGCCCGAGAGCGCGATGGCCGGGGTGAAGCGCAGATGTGTGATCGAGAATTCCGCCAGCAGTTCCTCCAGCATATGTTCGCGGCGCTGATAGTCTTCTTCCACGACCTGCAGGACCGAGCGGATATTATCCTCGACGTTTAAGCCCCGGAAAATGGAGGACTCCTGCGGCAGATAGCTGATGCCAAGCCGCGCGCGGCGGTACATCGGCAGTTTCGTGATGTCCTTGCCGTCGAGGCGGATATGCCCGGAGTCAGCGTCAATCAGCCCCGTCACGATGTAAAAGCAGGTGGTCTTGCCCGCGCCATTGGGGCCCAGAAGCCCGACCGCTTCCCCGCGGCGCACATGCAGCGACACGTCGCGCAACACCGGCCGGCGGCGATAGCGCTTCATCAGGTGCTCGACAGCAAGCCCGGAATTCGAGGATACCAGTTTCGGCTCGGCCGGTTTGCTGTCAGACGTCGGTTCGGTCATGGTGTCGCCGGGGCCTCGGGCGCTGGGGTTTGGGCTTTGGGGTAAAACACCCCTTTCACGCGGCCTTCCGTGGCCGGACTGCCCTCTGCAAATAATTGGCTTATTCCTGTTTTCATGTCAACTTCGGCGCGGGTGCCTTCCAGCCAGTTGCGGTCCTGGTATATTTTCACCTTGCCGGTCAGCACGGCCTTCTGCGCGGGAATGTCATAAGTGCCTTTATCGCCGTAGACCGTTTCCTTGGCGGTCTGTATCACGACGTGGCCGCTTGCCGTGACCTTGTGCATGGCCAGCTTGCCCTGCGCATCCTTTTGAAAATAGGCGTTCATCACATCGGCTTTCAGCGTATCGGGGCTTTTCACGGCAACGGCGTCCCCGGTCGCGGTCAGGCGGTTTTCCTGCGCGAAGAACTCGACACTGTCTTTTGCGGTCAGGCTTTCGGTTTCGGTCATGATCTTCAGGTTCTGGCCGGTCAGCAGCGCATGGCCCGTGGCGACGTCATAAACGGCATGATCGCCATAGGCGGTATAAGGCGGGTTCTGGATGACGACGCTCTCTTCGGCGTCCAGCTCGTAAATATCCGTCGCGCCCTTTGCGCCGTGGTATTTCGCGACCAGCCTGTCGGCGGCGATCTGGAACAGCCCCCGTTTGGCCAGAGCGCTTTTCTTCGCTGTATAGGTATGGTTCTTCCGGTCCCATTCCAGCGACTTCGCCGCCGAAATTTCAATAGGTTCTTTCGAGGCGACCGGCAGCGGCGACGATGACTCCTGTTTCGCGAGCGCGGGCAGGGTGAAGGTTACAAGGATAAGAACAACGAGAAGGAGTCTCATCCGCGTTTCTCCTTCGTGGCGGAGCGGTTCCACAGCGTCAGGCGCACCGGGCCGCCGAAGACGACCAGGTTGCCGGCATCACTGATTTCAAGATTCTGCGCATCGATGCCGCCGGCCGGTCCCTGCGCCTGCACCGGATTGTCCGTTTTCGCGTGGCGGGTCTGGATGTCGAGATGCGCATCCTTCAGGTGCATTTCATAGCCGCTGTCGTGAAAAACGATCACGCCGCCGGAAAGATCGAGGGTCGATGCCTTGTTGTCGTAGAGACCCTCGAGCGCCTGCACGGCCAGCCAGCTGCCGTCTTCCAGCGCGATATCGCCCTTGGGGTTTTCCATCGCGACGACCTGCTCCTGCCCCATCACGCGGTGGGCGCGGTCGGCGGAAATCGTATAGGGGCGATTTTCCGCGTCCAGCCCCTCGTACTTGGGCTTGACGAGGTCGATCTGCCCGGGCGCTGTTTTCTCCTGCGCCGGAAGTTCGGCGATCTGCAGTGTCTGCGGGTCCTGCGACAGCCGCGCGCCGACGATGCCGATGATGACCAGCGCGCTTAAGGGGAGGATGAATTTGGTGATGCGCACGAACCAGGTATGGCCGGCCCCGCCGCCCGTATGACGCCGGCGCGGCTGGATATGTCGCAGTCTTTTCCGGGATGCCGTCACGCAAATCCTGCGCGCAGGCAGTCATGCAGGTGCAACAATCCGATAGGCTTGTTGTCCCTGTCCACGACGATAAGCGTGGTGATCTTGCGGAACGAGTTTTTCAGGTCGTTCATGATCGCCATGGCTTCGGCCACCAGCGTATCGGGCGCCGCCGTCTTCGGCGTGCGGCTCATGATGTCCTTCGCGGGCTTGTCCAGAAGACCGTCGCTCAAATGGCGGCGGATGTCGCCGTCGGTGATGATTCCGGCCAGAACCCCGTTTTCATCGGTCAGCGCCACGCAGCCGAAACCTTTTTCGCTGATGATTTTCACGGCCTGCGAGACGAGGATGTTTTCGGAAGCGACCGGCAGGCGGTCGTCCCTGTGCATGATTTCGGATACGCGCATCAGCTGCTGGCCGAGCTTTCCGCCGGGGTGGAAAACCTTGAAATCTTTCGCCGTGAAGCCCTTGCGCTCCAGCAGCGTGATAGCCAGCGCATCGCCCAGCGCCATGGTCATGGTGGTCGAGGTCGTGGGGGCAAGACCGTTCGGGCAGGCCTCGGGGCAGTTGGGCAGCAGCAGTACGACATCGGATTTCGTGCCAAGCGTGGATTCCGGCTTGCTGGTGATGCCGATGAGGGGGATCGCGAAACGGCGCGTGTATTCGATAAGGTCGAGAAGCTCCTTCGCCTCGCCGGAATTGGAGAGGGCGAGGACGACGTCACCGCGCACGATCATGCCCATGTCGCCGTGGCTCGCT
>SCTB01000084.1 GCA_004297545.1 Alphaproteobacteria bacterium | reverse complement strand
TTCAGCGCCTCGAAAATAGCCTTGCCGCTCCTGATCTGCGTATCGTCCAGCGCCGAAAGCGCGTCGTAGATCGGCGCGAGGCAGGTATAGCCTGCTTTCGTGAATTCGGTGGTCACATCATCCTTGCCGGCCTCGACATGCATCTTGTGCTTGGCAAGATGCCCTGCGGCCTTGACAAGATACCGGTCCCACCATTCGACCATTTCGGCCGAAAACTTTTCGCGCTTTTCGTCTTTTGCCGCGGCAAAATCGTCGCGGTCTTTTGACCACTTTGCATACCATTCCACGCCCAGCGTGAATTCCTCGACGATATCGGCTTCTTTGGCCCAGATGCGGTGGAATTTCTTGTTGGCGGGATCGTTGAACTTGTCTTTCATGGCGAACCTCTAGCTGAAGCGGAAGCGGCGCAGGCGGTATTCGCCCTTATCTTTCACGATCTCATGCGTCGCGCCGCGCGGGTTGACGCCGGCCTCGCGGTCGCGGATTTTATTGTTCGCCTCGAGCGTGCGCACGAAGGACGCGGCCTCGTTGAACGCTTCTTTCAGGTCGCCGCCGTCGGGCACGGTCACCAGAACATCTTTTTTGAGCGAGGCCAGGGTGATTTTGATGTCCATCGGAAATCTCCTGAAAAAACTAAAAACGGGAATGCGGACAGGGTAGGGATTTTGCAGGATTATGCAAGAGGGCGCTGGGTTTACGTAATTACTAAATTTGTCGTCCCGGACAAGTAAGCCTGAAAGGCGAACGCCGATCCGGGACCCAGGAGTCATGTCAAATTGCTTCGCAATTTGTCTCTAGGGAGCGCCTTGCGGCGCGACTGACTGCTGGGTTCCTGTTCACGGCTCGCGCAGGCGCTCGCCTACAGGAACGACAATATTGCCTAAGCCGCCTTCTTCCACCCCTTCACCCAGCCGTCAAAATCCGCCAGCGCCCGTGACGTATAGGCTTTCTTGCGGTCCTTGCCGTGGATGTCTTCGGCAAGCGGGGGAAACAGCCCGAAGTTGACGTTCATGGGCTGGAAGGTTTCGGCATTCGCGCCGGTGGTGATGTGGTTGAGAAGCGCGCCCATCGCGGTAGTGACAGGTGGCGTCTGGACGGGTTGGCCTAAAACTTCAGCCGCGGCGAAGCGCCCGGCCATCAGGCCCACGGCGGCGCTTTCGACATAGCCTTCGCAGCCCGTGATCTGCCCCGCGAAGCGCAGGCTGGGTCGCGCCTTCATGCGCAGCACGCTATCCAGCAGTTTCGGGCTGTTGATGAAAGTATTGCGGTGGATGCCGCCGAGCCGCGCGAATTCGGCGTTCTCGAGTCCCGGTATCATGCGGAAGATGCGGCTCTGCTCGCCATACTTCAGTTTCGTCTGGAAGCCGACAATATTGTATAACGTGCCCAGCGCATTGTCCTGCCGCAGCTGCACGACGGCCCACGGGCGGCGGCCGGTGTTCGGGTCCATCAGCCCCACAGGCTTCATGGGACCGAAGCGCAGCGTATCCTTGCCGCGCTCCGCCATGACCTCGATGGGCAGACAGCCCTCGAAATAGGGCGTGTTCTTTTCCCATTCCTTGAATTCGGTTTTCTCCGCCGCCATCAGCGCGTCGATAAAGGCGTAATAGTCTTCCTTCAGGTCGAAGCCGCAGTTGATGTAATCCTTGCCTGTGCCACCCGGCCCCGGCTTGTCGTAGCGCGACTGAAACCAGGCCTTCTCCATGTTGATGGATTCTTTAAATACAATCGGCGCGATGGCGTCGAAGAACGCGAGGCTCTGCTCGTTCGTCAGTTCCAGTATTGCCTGCGATAAGGCCGGGGAGGTGAGGGGGCCAGTCGCGATGATCACGCTCTCCCATTCGGCGGGCGGCAGCCCCGCGATTTCGCCGCGCTCGACACTGATGAGCGGGTGGGATTTTAGTTTTTCGGTGACATCCTGCGAAAACAAATCGCGGTCGACGGCAAGGGCGGAGCCGGCCGGAACCTTGTGGCGGTCGCCCGACGCCATGATGAGCGAATTCGCGCGGCGCATTTCTTCATGCAGCAGGCCGACGGCATTATTCTCGAAGTCATCGGAGCGGAAGGAATTGGAGCAGACCAGCTCGGCAAAATTCTCCGTCGAATGCGCTTCGGTCTTTTTGACGGGTCGCATTTCATGCAGCACGACCGGAATGCCGACCTGCACGATCTGCCACGCCGCCTCCGACCCCGCCATGCCGGCGCCGATAATATGGATGGGCTTTTGTTTCATGGATGGAGGGATAGCATGGCGGATGGGGAATTTCAATAATATTCCACGGGGCGGTATGGTGGTGTGGGGTGGTTGTGGGGCAGAATGAGGGGCGGGGATTCAGTATTGCGTTCCTAGAATGCAATTTTTTGACGGAGTATTCAGGTGAAAATCAGATCGATGGGTAAAAATCTAATAATAGTTTCCGTCACTGCCCTGCTTATGATGGTTCATGTTTCAATTACCTCCGCAACTATGAGTGATCCTCCATTAGAACGAAAATACTTTGAAGGAATTGATACGATTGTAATATTGAATAAGTTTGGTCCTCATGTAGGTTATGTACTCGGCCAAGACATTTTTCAGTCTCACTATTGGATATATAATGCTTTTCGCTCGATGTTTTCGTCGGAGCCTTGGGTTTCAATTAGTGTGGAGTCGGGACCTAAGGATATTCCGCATGGAGAAAGAAATAAAAAGAGTGCGATTCGTTTAATTTTTACTTTGTCGGCCCGCGAAGAGATGGTCAGAGGCAAGCCGATTAAAACTGCCGCGCTGTCGGTACAGTTTCGCCAGTCAGATTTTTATGGGGATCCCGTCAACTTTTCGCCAACACCAGTCACTTACCCTTTCATCGTTCCCGAAACGAAGGAGGAGCTGAAGACGAAAGTTGAAGATGGTGTGCGCTATTTGACGGAGTATTTGCCCGCTTATTTTTGCCATAGGGATGACCCAAATGCGCCTTGTAAACCGGTGGGATATTATCCCGTTTTTCGTGAAGTGCTTCCTTCTGCAGTTGTTCCAGTTCGGGAAGGACCTAAACCATGAGTTTAGGAATAAAAGGGTTATCACGGCCAGGTCATAACTGGAGATCAATGGAGTCGGACAAATTTGAAAAGGAGTACTGCCCATGAAACGAATTTTTATCTGCTGCCTGCTGGCGGCGTCCCTTGTTTTCCACGTCGTGCAGGCGGCGGAGACCGAGACGCCGGAGCAGATCGAGGCGCGCAAGAAGGTTGTCGAGCAGCTGGACCAGATGAACAAGCAAATGGAGCAGGTACAGAAAGACATGAGCGCCGACCTGAAGAACGCGGAGGCCGCCATGCAGAACCTGCAAAAGGCGAATGACTCGCTGATGGTTCTCGGCCTCACCGGCATTCGCGTGCGCGGGTCGCTGATCGGCCTCTGCGGGCTGACGGGGGACGATGTCGACAAGGTGCTTGCGAAAGACAAAGCCTCCGCCGAAAAAATGGAAGCGGGTCTCACCGAAACCGCCAAAAAATCCTACGCTGATCAGGTCGCCGCGACCGAAACCGCCATGAAAGCCGACTGGGATAAAAGCAGCGAAGAAAAACGCGCAAAAGCCTGCGCAGATATCAAGGAGGCTGTCGCCAAGGAGGCGGCGAAGTAGGGGAGCGCAGCGGGATGGGCCAAAATCATTTACTTCAACCCACTTTGATCCCGGCCACTTTGTTCCTTGAGTCTGGACTCTAGACTTTCAGCGTGTTTTTTGATGTCACCGTAGGTGCCGGCGCGCTCGGTGTTGCATGCAGCGCCTCGATACGCGCTTCGCGGTCGCCGATGGATTTGTTGACGACGCCTTCCAGTTCGCCCGCCAGATTTTTCAAGAAGCCGTCCTTCCCCTTTGGTAAATGGCCAGCCACGGCATAGGTGACTATCTGCTTCGCGTTCGCGCCGGGCTCACCAGCCAGGTGGTCGATCGTATCGACGATGTCCTTGACCTCGGCTATCGGCAGGCGCGTCGCGTCTGTCAGCTTCATTTCAATCTGGGCACGGGTCTTCGCGTCAAATAAAGGGCCAGCGGTCTTTACATCGGCCGCGCGATCTTCACGCGCTATTTTGGCGTCGTCAAAACTGTTATAGTGGTCAAAACGATCGCCCATGGAAGGTCTCCTAAAACAAAAATATGCGGTTGGTCATTGTATATCATTATACGCCGCAGCCGGTTTGACTCTGGTTAACAGTTCATTAAGTTATTGATATTTAGCATCAATTTCTCCAGTCGTTTTGATACGTTTATTTGATCTATTACCTCATCCCTCGATGAGACTTTCGCTCTCCCTTCACGCTATTGAATTTATTTGTAATCTCACACTTATCTCCCATTCCCCGCCCCACATTTTTCTTGTATTATGAAAAATAAAAGATTATACTCTTCGGCAGGAGAAAACAGGTTATGGCCGATATCGGGAACAATCTTTTTTATCATATCCTTTTCAATGGCCGTATTCCGGTGGACCGCAAGGTCGAAACGCTGGTGGAGGCGTTCAATGCGGCGGCGGGGGATCCTGCGCAGGCGCGCGAGGAGTACAGCAATCTTGTCTCCCACCTGCTGGAGCGAAATCAGGAGCTGATCAAAAACGCCACCACCAAAGGCCCGGGCGCGGGCGAGCCGCAGGCGGAAATCGCGCGCATGCATTACATTCTGGGCGCCAGCCAGGCGCAGGAATTCCTGTTTGATATGCTGGACAAGGCCTGCAAGCAGGCGGGCGCCGCCTGTCTCGAGACGCGGCAGATGGAGCAGACCGCGCAGACGCTCGCCAACCTCAAGGCGCGCAACGCGGGCCTGCGGGAACTTGCGAATAACCCGGACGGGTTGAAGGAATTCCTCGAGATCGAAGCCGCGCGCGAAAGCGTCGTCGCGGACGCGCCCGTCACCGTGCGCAAGTCGCCGATCAGGTTCAAGAAGTAATCAAGAGTTTCATAATTTTCGTCATGCCCGCCTTGCGCGGGCATCCGGAGGCCGTCTGGCCGTCATATGACTGAAATATATGACGCGCAGACGCGCTCCGGACCCCCGCGTAAAGCGGGGGTGACGCGGAGAGTTTATTTCGGCTCGGCCGGCTTGGCCTTCGGCGGCGGCGCGGCGGTGGTGTTTGTGCTGGTATTGGCGATAGGCAGGCAGGGTTTCAGCATGGCCTCGAACTTCGCGATTTTTTCCTGCCGTTCGGCGGCATTTTCCCAGGGCTGCAGCGGCGTGTCGCGGAGCGCGAAGTAATCCTCGACCATATGCGCCTGCTGCTCCAGGTTCAGCTGCACAAACTTTTCCTTGCCGTTGATGTCATAGGCATAGCAGCTGTCGTAGTTGAAGCCGCTCTTGATAAACAGGAAAATCGCCTCGCGCTCGACGTTGCGGCCCTGCTGGTGCTGCCAGACATGGGTCATTTCATGGATGAGCAGCTTGCGGTTGGCCTCGCTGGCCTGCGACAGGTCGGGCTGCTTGCAGTCCTCGCCCACGAGGTAAATGTCGCCGTTGGGCGTGATGGCGGAAAGCTTGTTCTGTTTCAGTTGAAAAATGCCGGCCACAGTCGGCGGGCCGTTGTAGATCTTGATCTTGTCGTAGTCGATAGTATCGCCGAAAACACCGCGCGCCATATCTTTCTCGCCTGGCGTCAGCGGCCGGCCCTGCAGCCCGCCCGGCGTGGCGCAGCCGCCAACCAGCATCAGGCTGGACGCGGAAACAGCATGAAATATGTTCCTCAGGCGGCGAAATCGCTTGCCCATGTAATGACCTGTCTGAAATTTTGAATATATGAAGGCTATCACAGGCGGAGGGGGAAGGAAACAGGACGGGTATTTTACGGAATGGGCATCTTAATTGCCTGCCTTCGTCATGCCCGCCTTGCGCGGGCATCCGGAGGCCGTCCGGCCGTCATATGAGTCATGTGACGCGTGGACACGCTCCGCGGACCCCCGCGCAAGGCGGGGGTGACGATTGTGATGTGTCTTACTTCCTCTCCATCCCCGGCGGCTTCTTTGGCGGAATATAGCCGGGCAGGTGGGAGGCGCCGGGGGCGCGGGCGAGCTCGACGGCTTTTTTCAGCGCCTTGTCGAAATGTTTTTCGACAAGCTCCTTCGGGATCAGGGTGCGGAAATAATCGGCCCATTTGAATTCGGCGAAGGGCGTCCAGTCCTTCCTGAAAGCGCCGTCGTTGCGGGCGAAACCGGCGAGCGCGCGATAGGGGTCGTCCTGCATCTTCGTCAGCTTGTCGGGGATGCAGCAGACCGGCCGCTTGATGCCGTCCGCGTCGTAAGGATAGACGTAGTGCATATCCTCCATCTTCTTCCAGAAATCCGCGGGCGGCAGGTGCGAATAATCGGCCTCGACGAGAACCGGGGCCGTCGTGTGGCCTTCGCGGATGAGGGCCAGCGCAAGATGGTGATGGTCGATGACATAGGCATCGCCATCGGGGCCCAGCACCACGCGGATGGGGCGGTCGAGGATGAATTCGTCGAGCTTGTCCTTATCCTTGTCCTTGCCGAGTTCCTTCAGGCGCTTCTGCTTGAGCTCCACCTGCTTCATGCCGACGGCGATCTGCGTGGGCTTCAGGTGCTTGAGCTTGATGACCTTCGGTTTTTTCGATTTGTCCTTCGCGGCGGGGATGGGCGTTTCATCGCCGGTGGCCATCTGCAGCCCCGCCCATTGCGCAAAGCTCCGCGCCGCGCGCGCAAAATGCGCCGCAAGTTTATCCCTGAAGTTGTGGCTGTGGCCGCCGTCCATTGAATTCCTTTTGCAGGTTGCTGAAAAACTACTCTATCTGTCATTCTGAGCGCAGCGCAGAATCTCTTCCTTTAAAAACAAAGGGAGATTCTTCGGTCGCTACGCTCCCTCAGAATGACATTCAGGGTTTTTCAGCAGCTTGTTAGAGATACCTTGCTGCACCCCCGGGATCAAAGCGGTTTCTTTATATTGACATAATAACGGGCACCTGTTAAAAAGAACAGCCTTTAAAAAAGAGGGCAAGACCAATGGCTAATATGTCGAGAAGGTCGAGAAGATGACCGTTTCGGCCTGGTCCCTGACAAGGAGTCTGTAAGATGGGTTTCCACGTTTGCGAGTACCTGACGCGTGAAGAAGGCGACAAGCTGAAACTGCGGAACATGGATGCCTTTTACAGCTCAGGCGATGTGACGATGTGTTTTTCCTCCGGACGCAGCTGGATGATGCCCGATATGGCGCGGCTTTATATCGAGCTCGGCTGGGTGCCGCCGAAGGAATTCGTCGATGACGTGATGAACAACACGCTGGAAGAAGGCGGCCGTCGCCAGACGCGCGGGCTGCACGCTGCGCCAAAACCCATCGGCTACCTCAACCCCAAAGACCACCCGCTGCCGCGCCCGTTTGCGATCAGCGATGAACTGCCCGCGGGCTTCCTCGAGAAAATGGAAGGCCATATGAAGGCCGCCGCCGACATGGGCCACCGCATCCAGACCAACGGGCCGCAGACCGGCCGGGCGCAGACGAAGGGCTTCAGGCCTTAATTTCGGCTATTGCACGTCTTCCGGCTTCAGGTTGTCGTCGGGGCAGAGGGCTGCTTCCTGCCGGTAGTTCTCGATCGTGTCGATGGAGCCCTGCCGCGCGCGGCGCGCCTTGATCAGTTTCTCCATCATCGGCTGGACCGCGACCATGATGGCCTTTTCGGTTTTCTGCACTTCCGCCCTGGCTTGCGCCAGCTGGAAGGGGCCTAAGGGGCCGATGGAGCGAAGGTACCACAGCAGCTCCATTTTTATCTTCGGCATATATTCGTTGATCGTCTTCAAATCCGTCGCGACGTGGCGCTCTTCGTGCAGCTTGACCATTTTATAGCGGCACTCGCGCCCCGGCGCTTTCAGTTCCTTCGCCAGAAAAATCGTGGGTTCGTACATGACGCTGAAATAAACCTTGTGGACGTAGAGGCAGATGTTGCCGGATTCGTCGCGCAAATTCGTGAAGTCGAAATTGAAACGCGCCGCATCGACGCCCGACGCCGTGATCCCCTCCACAAACCACCGGCTGTCGGAGGCGACCGTGGAATCCGGGTTGTTCCGCATTTCCGCCGTCAGCGATTTGATCGGCGCTTCGGTGATGTATTCCGGTTTTTTCGGCAGGAAATAGACATCCGCATGCGGCGCTTCAAGGGGCGGCGGGCAGACGGTGAGCTGCGCCAGCATGTAGGCTTTCGCGAAGTGGAGCGCGGGCGCGCCGAAAGCCATTATTTCGCGCTTTCAGGATTGGGGAAGTCGCCGGGGCACGATGCGGTGTCGCGCTTGTAGTCCTCCGCCGTGTCGATGGTCTTCTGCGCGTTCTGGCGCTGGAAGGAAAGTTTTTTCCATTGCGGGGAGATGCCGTCGATGATCTGGCGCATGATGATGATTTTCTGCGATTCAACTTCGCTGGCGGCGAAGGGGCCCTGCGCGCCCATCGAGGAAACGTAATTCTCGAGCGCTTCGCGCATGACCGGCACGCCGTCGTTGATGACCTGCGTATCGAGGTCGATGTGGCGTTTCAGGTGCGCCACCGTGACGTCGTACCTGCAGCCGGCAGCGACGTCGGAACCGATGTAGGTGGCGGGGCTGTAGGTGATCGTGTAATTGACTTTGCTGACGCTGAGGCAGGCCTTGCCGGGCGATACGTCATGCACCTTGAAGGCGACGTCGACGGCTTCCTTCATCGCCGTGCCGCTGACGAGGGTGGAGCCGCTTTTCATCCAATTGCCGTCCGTCGCCATCGAGGCGTCGTGGTCGCTCGAGAATTTCTGCGTCAGCTGCTCCGAGGTCAGGTCGGTGATGGGAGGGGAATCCTTCTGGACGAACTGCACGTCGACGTCGAAGGCGCCCTGGACGGGGCACTCGGCGGAAGACATGCTTGCAAGAATAAAACCGGCAGACAGCGTCAGCGGATCGAAGCCAAACATGAAAATCTCCATTAATGATGAAAGGGAATTTATTCTTTAAGGTTTGATGATAATGGGGGTGCCGTCCTGAACGACGTTCCAGATTTCCTTCATCTCGTCGTCGGATACGGCGATGCAGCCGTTTGTCCAGTCCTGTCTCTGCGCGCGCCGGAACCAGAGTCCGCTCTTGTTGTTCGGCTTGCCGTGAATAAAGATGCTGCCGCCCGTGCTCGCGCCGAGGCTGCGCGCGCGCTGCACGTCGGACGGATTGGGATAGGAAATATGCAGCGAGCGGAAAAATTTGCTCTTCTCGTTGCGCTTGTCGATGTAATAGCGCCCCTCGGGCGTGCGGCCGTCGCCTTCTTTCACTTTCGGGCCGTCCGGCGTGAAGCCGAGCGAAACTTTATAGCTGCGGATCGTTCTGCCTGCTTTGTCCAGCAGATCAAGACGCCGTTCCGATTTGATGACCTGGATCGACGCCGCTTTCACATGCGTTAAATCCGCAGGCGCTGCGTCTTCTTCAGGCAAAAGCTGGTTTATGGTTATGTTGGGAGCCTGGTTGAGCGCCATCTGGGTTGAATGAGCGGGTGATGCCGCTATAACCGCTAGTACCAAAAACGCTAGATAGATCTTTCCCCGACGCATAATGATTGAGGCCCCTGATACCTCTATATTTCCATCATAATACGGATTTAGTATGAAATAAAGCCGATTTTGGCTCAGGCAAGGGCGGGGACAGTCATTTTCTGGCGTCTTATCAATAGGTAAGCGGCCATAGAACAATTTGTGAACACCATGAGAACGGGATACAGCCAGGTGGCCGGCGTGTAGTGTTCTATGGCGAAAATCGACAGTAAAGCGCCAGCCGTAAAGAAGGCATAACCGGATGCCGGTTCTTCCCACGGCCTGTCCCAGGCCTTCCGGACGGTCGGAATAAAGCCCACCGTATCAATGATGCAGACAAGAATAACCGACCACAGCGGCGTCTTCGTAATCACCCAGAGCGGGATCGCGGCGAGCGATACGCCGAGCGTAATCCAGTCTCCGCGCGTATATCCGCGATCGCCGCGCTGATAGCCGATAACCACCAGCAAAAAGCACGTCGCGCAGGCAAATCCGCGCGCCCAAGCGCCGGGGCCTGCGCCTTCCGCCACCTGCGCCGCAAAACCCACGGCAGATATTGTTCCCCAGATCAGCCACGAAAAAGCATGCGGCTTCGCGCCGTGGCGGAAGATGCCGTTGAAATAAAAGATGCGGGAAACGAAAATCATTCCCGTGGAAAGAACGCCAAAAATCTCTGCCTGTGTCATGATCATTGCCAGTGCAGGGATGATGCCTCTTTATCCAGCCCAAGTCCAGATCGCTTCAAAGGCTTCGGTCGCAACTGGTATCGCCTGATAAAGATATAGGTCGCCATCGAGCTGTTGGAAAGGGTCAGGACCAGCGGATAAAGCCAGGTCGAGGGCGTGTAATTTTCTATCGCGAGCAGCGACAGGAAGGCCCCGGCGCAGGAGAACATATAACTGTACGGAGTCTCCTGCCGCGGTTTTTCAAATACTTTGCGGGCGGTCGGGATATAGCCGGAGGTATCGATCATGCAGACAAGGATGACGGACCAGACCGGCGTTTTGGTGATAATCCAGAGCGGAATGGCGGTGAAGGCGACCAGCAGTGTTATCCAGTCCGTGCGCTTTATGTTCCGCTCGCCCTTCCACCAGCACATCGCGAGGATGACAAAGCAGGTGGCGCAACCCACGCCACGCACCCATACAGCAGGACCGGCATGTTCCGCGATTTGCGCAGCAAGACCGATGCTCGAAATCACGCCCCAGATCAGCCATGAAAACGCATGCGGGCGCGTGCGGCCCTTCATGATACTCGTGAAATAGGTTCCGCGCGAGCATAGCATAAGGATAATGGCGACGATCGCGTAGAGGTCTTTGGCGGAAAATGGCATAGATTATATTTTCAAAATCTTCGTCGCAGGTTTTGCGCCATCCGTTCCCATTACTGAAAGCGTTCCCGCCGCCGCATCGCCAACGAAGACAAGGCGCGTGTTCGGATTGGCGATAGGCTCCTTGAACCATGTGAAGCTTTCATCAAGGTTCGCGGGCAGGGCGGCATTGGCCGCATCCATGCGCGGCTGGCTGGTCGGGGGCTCGCCGCGCGGCATCCAGCCATAACCTTCGCCGTTGAGGCTCGTTTCAAAATGGTTCGCGACGCAGGCCTTGCCGTTCTGCATTTCGCGGATGACGGCCTTGTTTTCCGTGCGCTCAATGACGCAGCCTTCGCCCGCCTTCGTGCCGGCAAGCGTGAACATGACCGGGGCCGCGACGGGTTCGGTCGACAGCATCTTTTTCGCTTCCTGGTAGTTCGCCGCGGTTTCGAACGTCTTGCGCAGCAGGTGCGCCGGCGGCAGGCCTTTCTGCCTGCCCAGCAAAAGCATGTTTTTGATCCTGCCAAGAATTATTCCGCCCTTGTGACGGCGTTCGGGCGCCTGGTTGATCGCCGCGGCGAAACGGTCCTTCGCGACGCCGTTGAACATGCCGCTCAGGCCCGGCCAGGTGATGTTGTAAAACTCGCCCGCTTTTCCCTGCTGGTGCGCGACAACAACGGTTTCGCCCAGTCCGGGCAGTTGCCAGTCCATGACGCGGGCGAGCTTGGGGCCATTCGGATGGTTTGCAGCGAAAGTCGTGCAACCGATTTCATAGCTGAGGTTCAGCGCGACGATGCCTGGCTTGCCGATGGCCTTCGCCGTTTCCTCGATTTCCTTGAGGTATGGATTATTGGACTTTTTCAGCCACCGGCGCGAGAAAAAATCCGCGATGCGCATGACCAGCGGATGCAGGAAACGGAAGATACCAAGAGTCATCCTGGCGTGTTCCTTGATTGCCCGGCCCGTTTTTGCGCGGGGGTCTTTCAAAATCGCGGTCGGCGTGGCCGCGCGAATGTCGATCACCGGAATATCAATAGCGGGTTGCTGCGGCTGTTGCGCAGTGTTCTCTGCGGCGCTCATCAGGGCCTCTCGGTTACCATTCAAACGGATGGCGAAAGGATACCGTAAAGCGGGCGAGGAGACAAACGAGCCTTATGAAAATCAAGTTTTCGTCATGCCCGCCTTGCGCGGGCATCCGGAGGCCGTCCGGCCGTCATAATGACTCATGTGCGCGGCAGACGCCGCGCGCCGGACCCCCGCGCAAGGCGGGGGTGACGATGCTCTTTAAAACCTCAACACCTGCACCCGTTCAACCTGGCTGATCTTCGCAATCTCATCGACGATGTTCTGCGGAATGACGCCGTCGACGGAAATCAGCGCGATGGCCCGGTCCTTGCCGGGGATGCGGCCGAGATTGAAGTCGGAAATGTTGATGTTGCTGTTGCCCAGCAGCGTGCCGACCGCGCCGATCAGGCCCGGCTTGTCGAGGTTCAGCACATAGAGCATTTCCTTGTTCAGGCCTGCTTCCGTGGGCACGCCGTTGATGTCGATGACGCGCGGATGCTCGCCGCCGAAGACGGTGCCGGCGACGGTGCTGGTGCCTCCATGGCCCTTGACCGTGACGCGCACGACGGTCTGGTAGTCTTCCGCCTTGTCGCGCTTGGTTTCGGCGATGGTGATGCCGCGTTCCTTGGCGCGGGCAGGGGCGCTCACGATATTCACGCCCTCCATCGAGGGCTTCAGGAAGCCCGCGAGGACGAGGGCGGTCAGCGGTTTGGTATTCAGGCTTGCGACCTGGCCTTCGTATTCAATCTGGATTTCCTTGGCGTCCGTCGTCGCCAGCTGGCCCGCGAAAGAGCCAAGCTGTTCGGCCAGTTTCATATAGGGCTTCAGCTTGGGCGCGTCTTCCGCCGAGACGGAGGGCATGTTGACGGCATTGGCAATTGCTCCCTGCAGCAGGAAGTCGGACATTTGCTCCGCCACCTGCAGCGCCACATTTTCCTGCGCTTCGACGGTCGAGGCGCCGAGGTGAGGGGTGCAGACGACTTTGGGATGGTTAAACAGCAGGTTTTCTTTCGCAGGTTCCACTTCGAAAACGTCGAGCGCTGCGCCCGCCACATGGCCGCTGTCGAGGGCGGCTTTGAGGTCTGCTTCCACGATCAACCCGCCGCGCGCGCAGTTGATGAGGCGCACGCCTTTTTTCATTTTGGCGATGGCGGCGGCATTCAGGATGCCCTTGGTCTGTTCGGTCATCGGCGTGTGGATGGTGATGAAGTCCGAGCGTTTCAGCACGTCGTCAAGTTCTACCTTTTCCACGCCCAGTTCCACAGCGCGATCCGCCGAGAGGAACGGGTCATAGGCGATGACTTTCATCTTCAGGCCCACGCCGCGGTCGGCCACGATCGCGCCGATG
Organism: Alphaproteobacteria bacterium; assembly: GCA_004297545.1. Classification (GTDB taxonomy): domain Bacteria; phylum Pseudomonadota; class Alphaproteobacteria; order Micavibrionales; family UBA2020; genus JAPWJZ01. The sequence continues at coordinate 17,581 of SCTB01000084.1, read as the reverse complement.
TTGCCGCAGCCAATGACGCCGAGGGTCTTGCCGAACAATTCCTGGCCCATGAATTTCGCTTTTTCCCATTTCCCGGCATGGGTGGAGGCATTCGCCTGCGGGATATCACGCGCCAGCGCCATCAGGAGCGCCAGCGTATGTTCCGCTGTTGTTATCGAGTTGCCGAAGGGCGTGTTCATGACGACGACGCCCGTCTGCGTTGCGGCAGGCACGTCGACGTTGTCGACGCCGATACCGGCGCGGCCGATGACTTTCAGGTTTTTCGCGCTTTTAAGGATATCCGCCGTGACCTTGGTGGAGGAGCGGACCGCGAGCCCGTCGTAATTGGCGATTTCTACTTTGAGTTCTTCGGGCTTCAGGTCGGTTTTCACCGTGACCTCGATGCCGCGGGAACGGAAAATCTGCTCCGCCTGGGGGCTCATCTTGTCGCTGATCAATACTCTTGGTTTTGCGGTCATTTTGTAGTGCTCCCTCGGATTGATGTCATTCTGAGCGCAGCGAAGAATCGCCCTTCAGAAAAGCGAGATCCTTCGCTTCGCTCAGGATGACACTGATGATACAAGCCGCCCAAAGCCAATCAAGGGCGGATATTGCTGCAATGCACAAATGAAACTTTCTTAAAGTTGCAGGGCTGGGACTTCAAAGAAATATACAAATTATGCAATCCAAACGAACGAATATTGACAGAATCAACCCAGCCAATATAGTCGCGGCAGTTTTCTTAAGCATATTCACTCAACGGAGGCCGCCCATGAAAAACTATCTGAAGCCGCTGAAAGACAAACTCAGCGCCGTTATCGCCCGGCTGAAAACGCCGGAAACCCAGGCCAAAATCATGCAGCGCAGCGGTGCGGGGCTGCTGGGCGGCGCGGCGGTCGCCTTTGGCGTCATCATCTTCGCACCGGCGCTGGCCGTTCCTGCGGGCGCGACCTGCCTCGCGCTGATGGGCACCGGCTTCGGATTGCTGCAGGAAAGCGATAACAAGAAATATGCCAGCTGGATGAAAGAACACGCAGCGGCGCAAGCGCCTGCTCCTGTTGTTCCGGCGCCCGTCGTGCAACCCGAACCTTCCGCTCACGCGCCTGTGTTTGAATTGAAACTCCCCGGCGTGGAATTCGCAAAGGTAGCTGAACCGAAAGAAGCCGCTGTCGTAGCCGCGCCTACCGCAGCCCCCGAAGCGCCGAAGCCGCCGCCTGCAACCCCGAAACCCTGATTTCCTTAACGACTGCAATCATGGGTATTGTGCCTGTAGAATTCAGGGCATATTCATATTTTAAATTTCATACTTTAAATAATTCTTTGGGATCAACCCATATCGTAGTTATTCTCTTATGTGTCCCCTCGTCTGCAGAGGTGAACATTATTTCAACATGACCATATTCATCAAACCCTATGATCTCCAGAGGTTTCCCTTCTTGCGTTTTAATGTTGTCCTGATCTTCCAGCGGTAGTCCACTTAATAAAGCTTCAGGGGCTTTTTTAAATAAAACCTTATCACCCTCTGCAAGGTTTTTTCCGTTGGCATCAATTGGCTTAAGTGGATATTGCAAATTTTACCTTCCCAAACACCTGCAGGGAATATGCTTTTGCCATCCCGGGGACGCAATACCTAATTCACTGACACCCGGCTAACGTATTCCTAAAGCCCTTATTGCGCGAGGTGCTTCGCCAGCTTCTCGGGGAAATCGGTGATGATGGCCGCTGAAATGGCACTCATCGCCAAATATTTTCCCCTTTTGCGGCAGCTATGTACCGCTTTACGGAAAATTATTGCTTGCGGGGAGCCAAACCGGGCGTATAGTCCGTCTCAGAGGATTCCACATGAAAAAAGCATTCAATTCCGCCGCGCAGAAAGTTGTCGATTGGGAAGAATTTCGCAGCAAGAAGCTGGCGCTTGAGAACAAGCAGTTCTCGGTCGGCGAGATGCTGTTCGAAGGCTTTGTCGATGCGCCGTATCGCGGCATGTTGTGGGTGCGCCGCGGGCTTTCGGAAGCCTTCGACGCTGTTCGCCGCAGGCCCGCGCCTGACAATGCCGGCAGCTACTATTTTAACACGCTGTCATATCGCGAAACTTATTTCGACCGTGAGAAGCTGGAGAGCGACCTTGTTTATTTTCAAAAGCACGGAGTCGGCGGCAGGTTTCAGGAAAAATCCGCAGCCCTCGCGCGGCAGGCCTTCGAGCAGTGCCGCGATTTCAGCGGCCTTGTCGAAACAGGCCAGTTGCAGAAACTGACGGTTTAAATATTTTCTGAAGCTACAGGCCTTTTTTCGCCAGATGCTTCGTCATCTTCTCGGGGAAGTCGGTAATGATCGCCTCGATATGAGGGGTGATCTGCTTGTTCTTCAGCTTCTTGTTCAGGGCGCGGTCTTTTTCCGGCTTCTTGGTCGTCCAGAGCATGATCTTCGCGTTCGGAAAGTGCTTGTGCAGCTGCTTCATTTTGCGCGTTGAAATGGCGCCGGCCGTCATGATGAAATAGTCCGGGTTCACTTCCTTCGCTGTCTTTGACTTCAGCACTTTCTTGCTGAACTGGATATAGCGGCTGATCTTGTTGTCCGTCCAGGGATAGATGCGCGTGCGGCCCTTGCTGTAGCGCGCGAAGATAAAGCCGCATTTAATCTCCGGGTCCAGTTCCCGCACCTTTTTGATGGAGAGGTGGTCGAAGGAGGTCAGGATAATCTGGCTTTTCTTGATTTTCTTCGCCTTGATGGCGGCGTTGATTTCCGCCAGCACGGGGCCGACGGAATTGTGGCCCTTCAGCTCGATATTGATCGTCTTGCCCGGGTATTGGGCGGCAAGGTCGAACAGCTCCGACAATCTCGGCAGCTTGCCGCCTTTTTTCAGGCGCAGCTTGTCGACATCCTTGTCCTTGATCTGGTCCAGGCGTTTCTTGCCCATCAGCTTCGCCGATATTTTATCGAGATGCTCCTTCAGGGCATAGCGCGCCCGCGCATAAAGATGCGGGATGGCCAGTTGCGACACCTCATGCACAAGGTAAGTCGTCCCGTCGCCGGAAACGGCCGCATCGGTTTCGATGCCATTGCTGTTCTGGAAGGCTTTCTCAAAGGCGGGCAGGGAGTTTTCGTCGATATCCTTACGCTGACGAACGCCCCGATGCCCGAGAACCTTGATCATCTCAACTCCCTGTAACCCCGGCGAAGGCCGGGGTCTAAGATTTCTCCGCTTTTGCAGTGGTCGCCGTTTTGAAATGGCAGCCGCCGCATGGACTGAAATATTCCAGACCCCGGCCTTCGCCGGGGTTGCGAAGGGGGCTCACGCCGCCTTTGCCTGTTCCTGCGATTTCACGCTTTCATAAGCCCAGCCGATCCATTCGAGGACGGACTTGATGTCCGAGGTCTCAACCGTCGCGCCGCCCCAGATGCGGAAGGAGGGCGGGGAGTCGCGGTGGTTGGCGATTTCGTAGGCGACGCCTTCCTTGTCCAGCAGGCTTTCAACGGATTTGATAACCTTGCGCTGCGTTTCCTCATCCTTCGAGGTCAGCCACTGATCGGTGACCTTGAAGCAGATGGAGGTGTTGGAACGGATGTCGGGGCGGTCGGGCAGGAATTCGGCCCAAGGTGTTTTCTCCACCCATTGCTCGACGGCTTTCAGGTTCGCGTTCGAGCGTGTGACGAGCCCTTTCAGGCCGCCAATGCTTTCCGCCCATTTCAGCGCGTCGAGCTGGTCTTCGACCGCGAGCATGGAGGGCGTGTTGATCGTCTTGCCCTCGAAGGGCTCTTCCACAAGCTTGCCGCCCTTGGTGAGCCGGAAGACTTTCGGCATCGGCCACGGCGGGCTGTAGCTGTTCAGGCGCTCCACCGCGCGCGGGGAGAGGGCCAGCATGCCATGCGCGGCCTCGCCGCCCAGCACCTTCTGCCACGACCATGTGATGACATCGAGTTTTTCCCACGGCAGTTCCATCGCAAAAACGGCGGAGGTCGCATCGCAGAGGGTCAGGCCCTTGCGGTCGGATTTGATCCAGTCGCCGTTGGGCACGCGCACGCCCGACGTCGTGCCGTTCCAGGTAAAGACCACGTCGCGGTCGGTGTCGACCTTGGAGAGGTCGGGGATGGAGCCGAAGGGGGCTTCAAACGTCCGCTGGTCTTTAATCTTGAGCTGCTTGACGACGTCGATGATCCACATCTTGCCGAAGACTTCCCAGCCCAGCACGTCCACGCCGCGCTCGCCCAGCAGCGACCACATGGCCATTTCGATGGCGCCGGTATCGGAACCCGGCACGATGGCAAGGCGGTAGTCCTTGGGCATGCCGAGGATAGCCTTGGAGCGGTCGATGACTTCCGCCAGCTTCTTCACGCCGATGGAGGCGCGGTGGGAGCGGCCGGTCGGCGCGCCCTTCAGGGCGTCAAGAGTCCAGCCCGGGCGCTTGGCGCAGGGGCCCGACGAAAAATTGGGGCAGGCGGGTTTGGCGGTTGGTTTTTGCATGACACACTCCTTAAAATATTAACGGCGGTCCCTGAAGTCCCGCTGTTTTTTCCATTACTGTCGTGGGGTAGTGTAGCAGAACCGGGAGCGGATTACACTCTGCAGGCCAAAGATTTTATGACCTCATACGGGATGTCATTTTCGGCCGGGATTTCGATGGGGGACTTGGCGGCCTTTTCGATAAGGTCTTGAGAAACCCCTTGTTTTTTAGCCATTTTGCAAAGCCTGTCGATGCGTCTTGATGTGCTGGGATGGTCGACCGTGAGGCTGTTCCAGATTTTTTTCAGGTAGCCGGCTTTCGGCAGATTGCCGTCGAAAGCCTTTTCCTTGCTGCGTTTTGCGACGATTTCTATCTTGCGCAGGCCGGTCACGAGCGCCAGCGGATCAGCGCCCAGCGTCACGGCGCCGCGGTCCGCCTGGTATTCGATGCTTCTGCTGAAACTCGCGCTCAGGACCTTGCTGGTGGCCCCGATGCCTTTGACAACGCCGTACAGCGCCAGAAACGCGGGGCTGAAAAAGCCGAGCACGGCGGTGGTCGTGACGGTGCCCAGCAGCTTTCTCCCGGTGACAAGTTTCTTTTTTCGGGCAAGCTCCGGCAATGTCAGGTCGTCATCCTCTTTCGAGAGGAGTTCTTTTCTCTCAGCGCCGATCGCCTTTCTGAAGGCGATGCCCGACACGACGCTTGCGCCAATCGCGCAAAGCACCGGCGCCCAGCCCAGCGAGACCATCGCGCCAATGAGAGTCAAACCCGCGGCGCTGGCGGCGACGCCCAGGATAAGACGCTGCGGGAGCGTGGCGTGCTGATGGCGCGACGCCGCATGGGCGAATTCATGCGCCAGCACGGCCTTTTCCTCGTTGTCGTCCAGCAGCTTCAGCAGCGGCTTGGAAATCATGATGACGGGTTTGCCCAGCTGCAGGGCGGCGGCGTTATGGGTCTGCGCCACGAGGCCTTGCATTTTTGCAAGTCGGTCGGAAACGGAGAGCTTGTTCTTTTTGATTTTGTCTTTGTCGGGCTGAAAGTCATAGATGGGGTTGCCTTCCGCCTTCAGGCCCGATTTTTTGTACAGGTCAGCCGCAATTTCGCCGAGCTTGGGCGATATGTCGGAAGCCTTGGGATACTCGACGAGGTTATTTTCGAGGAATTTTTTCTGGCTTCTGATGGAGGCATATGAAAGGCCGCCCACCAGTACTGCCGCTACCGCCCAGGCCCAGGGCTGCGCGATAAACAGCGTACCCGCGACAATTGCCCCGGCCGCGCCGTAATGGCCGGCAAGGCTGGCGAGATTTCGTGGCTTATATAGTTTTTCAAGCATGACATTTTATCTCATGTATGGCCCCTTATGTCAACGTCATCCGCTTTATCTGGTTGAATTAAAACATAAATCCCTGTAATGAGGAGAGGCAAATATAACCTTTTGTCTCATGTTCAGTAGCATGCCGGGAACAGTAGTTACTATCGTCGCAGGACAGGATGGCGCACTCAATGATGCCGCATTGAGGCGTGCGGTGGAAATGGTGCGTAATGTCTGCGGCGGGTGCAGCGGCACAGATATATTGGATGCAGGCAAGGCGGCGGACATTACCGTCGAAACCGTCAATCCTGCCATGACGGCGGAACTGCGCCGGCAATTTTTCTGCTTCGCTTCCTTCGATATTTTTGTGCAGTCCAAAGACGAGTTCCGGAAGAAGCGCCTGCTGGTGGCGGACATGGACGCGACCATGATTGAAGGCGAAACGCTGGACGAACTGGCGGCGCATTTCGGCCTGAAAGACCAGATCGCACCGATCACCGCAAAGGCCATGCGCGGGGAGATCGACTTTGCGGAAGCACTGCGCATGAGGGTTGGGTTGCTGAAGGGCATGCCCGTGTCCGCCCTGTATGAGACTTTAAAGGCCGTCAGATTTTCCAAGGGCGCCGCGACGCTGGTGGGCACGATGAACAGGAGCGGCGCGAAATGCGTGCTGATCTCGGGCGGTTTCGATCTTTTTACCAGCCACGTCGCGAACACGCTGGGTTTTTACAAGAATATCGGCAACCGCCTCGGCATTCACGGCGACAAGCTTACCGGGGAAGTCCTGCCGCCCATCGTCGACAAATTTACGAAGAAGAAAACCGTCGAGGACGAAGCACGGCTTTTCGGGATTGAGCCGGCGGCTGTGGTGGCGATCGGCGACGGCGCAAACGATATTCCCATGCTCCAGACGGCGGGGGCGGGCGTCGGCTATTTCGGCAAGCCGGCCGTGCAGGAGGCCACGCCCTTCCAGATACGCCATACGGACCTGACGTCCGTCCTTTATATGCAGGGATACCGGCGGGAGGAGTTCGCGGCATGATGACAGTGCGGCTGATTATCGTGGCCACGTTGCTGGGCATAATGCTGGCCGGCGTCTACGCCCTGCAGAATGCCGATGTTTTACAGTTCCACGACTATAATGTTTCCGGCCTTCCGGTCCGTACGGAAATGCCGGAGGTGCCGCCGACCCCGGGTGACAAAACCGTAACCTTCGTCACTTACAACGTCCTGGTGGACAACGTCGCCATCGACAAGCGTGCGCCGGTGATTTTCCGCCTCCTGCAGGAATCTCAGGCGGATATCATCGCGCTGCAGGAAGTGGGCGACTGGTTCGTGGACCTGATGAGGAAGGAAAATTGGGCGCGGGGTTACTACTGGGTCAATACCGACACGATGAACTGCGGCGGGAACGTCATCCTGTCGAAATTTCCGGTCGATGCCTCGGGTTGCCTTACGCTGCCGGGAAGACAGGCGCGGACGGCGCTGCTGGCGACGCTCAAGCTCGCCGGAAGAAAGTTTACTGTCGCGACATCCCACATGGAAAGCCCGCTTGAGTCCGGCGGGATCAGGGGCAGGCAGCTGGACATTATTTTTGAGCACCTTGCGCATGCGCAGGATGCCGTGATGCTCGGCGATCTCAACTTTGGCGACGGCGAGGGAGAGGATAAGAAAATTCCGGCCGATTACACAGACCTGTGGAAGGCGCTGAAGCCGGGCGATCCTGGCTATACGTGGAACATCGAAAAAAGCGACATGGCCCGTGACAGCTGCTTTCCGGGCGAGCCCAGCCGGCGCTTGGACAGGATTCTGGTCAGGTCGGAGGTGTGGAAGCCGAAGGAAACCCGCATCATCGGCGACGCCCCGGTTATCGCGGGGCGAAAAGACCTTTTTCCGTCAGACCATTTCGGCCTTGTCGGAATGGTGACGCGCGAATAGCAGTTATTTTTTCTGCCAGGTTCCCGAGGCCGTCATGATGTACTGGCCGGCCGGGGTGGTGCTGACCAGCTTTTCGCCGGCGACCGCCTGCACCTGCTCGACCTGAGTGCCGTTTTTGGTTGCGATGTCCTGATATCTCTTCAGGCGCTCCGCATTGGTCTGGCTGACGAGCGTCTGCACATCAGGAGAGGGGGCGGCCGTCACGATGCCCAGCAACCCGTTGGGCTGCTCGCCGACGAGGCCTTCGCTTTTTGCGGCATCGACGCTGAGCGCTGCGAAAGCCACGGAAGCCGACATCAGTAATGCGGCAGCGGCGAAAACGATTTTCTGAAATCCGGATTTCATGGCTTTTTCCCTTCTTCTTGCTTGGTGGCGCCCGCGGCGGCAGAGCCGAACAGCGCGGGATCGTTGGCGATGGCGGCGTCGAGGTCCTTGTCGACCTTCACGCGGACTTCCTGATCGATCTTGATGTTCATGTTGATTTCGATGGGCTTGTCGGGCGCCTCGACCTTCACGGTCGGCGAACAGCCGGCGACAAGCGCGACTCCCGCTGCAGCGATGATGAATGTCTTAAAGTTTTGCATGCGATGCCTCATAGGCCTCTAGTTGTTGTTTGATGCTGTCGGGTATCTGGCTCCCGCCCGGGGCGTATCTTAGAACATTTTCGAGCGGTCCTTCCAGATTTAAATTAAAGTCCACCGGATGGCCGTTATAAAACAAGGGGTTTTTGCCCTGAACGTGCAGCGTGACCTTCTGCGACTGGCCCAATTGCCCGTTCATGGTCATGCTGAGCGAGTCGTAGTTGAAATTGGTCAGCGCGGTCTTCAGGTCGACCAATTGCTGTTGTTTCGCATTGGCGAGGAACGATGGCAGCTTGGATGGGCTGTATTTTATCGTGCCGCCGCCCTGCGTCTGCAGCTTTCCATCGACGAGCGTAAACTCCCCGTTGCGGATCTGCAGCGGCAGCGTGCCGTTGACGGTGCCCGTCGCATCCAGCCCTTCCATCGGCGCGATCTTGAACAGGTCGGCAAGGTCCATCCCCGACGCTGTCAGCGTGACATCGGTGGACATATCCGCCAGCGACATCGTGAAGGGAGAAGATATCACCTGGCCCTTGGCCAGCACCCATGACGCGGAGTGCAGGGAGAATTCACCGCCCTTCGCGAAGCTGATGACGGTAATGCCGTTGGTCAGCGGGAGGCCCACATTGAGGGCGCCGACGGCAACCTGCTGCTTCGTCAGCGTCAGCGGCGAGAGGTTGTCGAGGTCCATCACTGTATTGATGCCGTTCAGCGCGGTGCCGCGGACCGTGCAGGAGAAATCTTTCAGGTAAAGCTGGCCGCGCGAACCCGTGACCCATCTGCCGCCTTCCTTGCCCCAGGCGAAGTCGGCGGAAAGGCCCACGATGCCGTAACCATCCTGCAGGTATTTCTGCGAAATCGGGAACAGGGTGGCCAGGCTTGTGACATTTTGCGTCAGCGTTGTGGGCGGCATGCTGACCGAAAGCTCGCCCTTGTTGGCCGCAGTGTCATGGCCGCCCTTGATCTGCGCGGTCAGCCTGCCGTTTTTTTCGGTGACGCTGCCTGAAATGGTGGTGATGGTATTGGCATTATCCTGCGGATGGAACTGCAGCGCCAGGCGAACGGGCATGAAATACTGCTGCTGCAGAATCGTCATATGCGCCAGTTCGCCCACATTCAGCTTGCCGTCGAGCACCGGATGTTCTGCAAGAATGGCCGTCAGATGCCCGGCAATCTGCTTCGCCAGAATGTTGAAGCCGGTGAAGTCGGCGCCCTCGAAATCCGCGCGGAGGGTTTTCGCCTTCTGGTCCCATGCAATCATCGGCGGGGACTTGGGGTTTGCCGGGATGTTCAGCGACACGGGCAGCAGGTCGATGGGCTTGAACGTGCCGCTGAACGACATGGCGCCGTCTACGGCCTGCGCAGTGATCGTCTGCGCCGCAGGGTCCAGGGCAAGACGAACCGTGGCGAGCGCCTCGGCGTTGCTCAGCAATCCCGGAAGCGAGAGTTTCTCCATGTCGATGCCGGCGGAGCCCTGCAGGTTCTTCCATTGACCAAGATTATAAATATCCGATGACTTGCTGCGTGTCCCCGTCAGGTTCAGCATCAGGTTGCCTTCACCCCTTACGTTGGCAATATTGAGGGCGCCGAGTTTTCGCAATTTCGCCTCGGCCTTGAGGGAGATTTTGTCGGCCGCCGGGTCTTTCTGGTCGATATTGAAGTCGACGGCGATATCGCCTGAATCGTTCGGGACTTCGGCGGTAAGCAGGAATTCGGTGATGCTCTTGTCCGCCGAAACCTTCAGCGCCGCGCCCTGGAGCGGCAGGTCATAAAGCTTGACCGCGCCGAAATCGAGCTGCGCCGCGGGAACGGGCAGGGGCTTCGCCGGGTCCAGTTCGAGCTGGATCCAGCCCGTCGCGCGCTTGATGTCGAACGCGGGTTGCGTGACGCTGGCTTCGTTGATCTTGAAATCTATCTTCGCCACGCGCGAATTTTTCACCATATCCGCCGTCAGCTTGCCGTCGATCTTCGCGAAATCGGCCGCTCCCTTGATATCGAGGACGGCCTTGTATTGCTCCCCCATGTCGACAATGCTGCCCGATGCCGTGACAGGGATATCGCCCGCCGCGGTTTTGACGGTCAGCACGGCATTGGTCAGCTGAACCTCTTTTGCAAAAAGGTTCAGCGCGCCCGTATTTCCGGAAGCAGGAAGTTCCATCGGCCATTGCAGTTTGGCATCCTTTACTTCAACTTTCGTCAGGTGGCCCGCCATGGCATCGGCCAGAGTCGCATAAAGCTTGACCTCCCCGACCGCATTATCGGTGTCATCGAGGCGAAGATTTTTCAGAGTGGTGCCAGCCAGCGAAAACTCGGCGGCATCGACCCGCGCCTTCTGAAAGCCGGCCCGGCGGATGCCATATTCGACCGCAGGTTTAAGAAATGCAAATACGCCAATGAAAACAATCAGAATTAATCCGGCAATGACGCCGGCGCTGATGGTAAGCTTTTTTTTCATTCTCCGACTCTTCTAATTCCTTCCTGAAACTTCATGTCAGGACGCACGGAATATGCATTTTCTGTTGTCTTTCCGAAGCCGATGCGCAATATAAATCCGGCAAACAACAATGGTTTAACGAGTCCCGAGGAGTCAAGCAACATGTTCATTACCCCCGCCTGGGCACAGGAAGCATCCGATGCCGTCAGCAACACGACAGGCGAGGGCGGTGTTATGGGGCTTCTTGGGCCTATCGCGCCGATACTGATCGTATTCTTTATTTTCTATATTGTTGTCATCCGTCCGCAGAACAGGCGCATGGTCGAACACCGCAAGTCGCTCGATAACCTCCAGAAGGGCGACAAGGTGGTGACCGGCGGTGGCGTGCTGGCCACGGTGCGCAAGCTCCACGGCGACGAGGAAATCGAGCTGGAGATTGCACCGGGTGTTATCGTGACCGCGCTGCGCGGCACGCTCATGAGCATCCGCGAAACCAAGGCATCGCCCGCCGGCGAAGCAAAGAAATAACAATTCGTTTTTTTTGGCATCAGGAATCACCATGCTGCAAATTGAAAGATGGAAGATCATTCTCATCGTTGTGCTGTCCGCGCTGGGCATTGCCTATGCGGCGCCGAACCTGCTGCCCGAGGCGCAGCGGACATGGCTGACGGAGCATGTGCCGGGCTGGATGCCGAACAAGACCATCAACCTCGGCCTCGACCTGCGCGGCGGGTCGCACCTGCTTCTGGAAGCGGACACAAAGGCGGTTCTGGCCGACCATATGAAGTCCATGAGGGCCACGGCTATATCAGAATTAGGCAAGGCTAAGCCGCGAATCCTTTTTGTTCTGGGTTCGGTGGCGGTGAAGGAGAACGGAATCAGCCTAAAACTCCAGGATCCGGTCAGAGATGGTGACGAGGCGAAACGCATCGCGCGCAAGCTTGATCCGAATGCCGTCGTCAATCTTTCTGACGACGGAACAATGTCCGTGATGCTCGACGAGAAGGGGATTAACGACATCAACACGCAGGTGATCGAGCAATCCATCGAAATTGTTCGCAAGCGTGTGGACGAAACGGGCACGAAGGAGCCGATCATCCAGCGCCAGGGCTCCAGCCGTATTGTCGTTCAGCTGCCTGGCGTTGACGACCCTACCCACATGAAGCAGCTGCTGGGCCGCACTGCGAAGATGACGTTTCACCTCATGGATGAAGATGCCATGGCGAGTGGCCAGCTCAATCTGAGTTCGCTGAAAGTGCCGGTGCACGGCATGACGGGGCGCACGATTGTCGTCCGGCGCGACGCCGTTCTCGGCGGGGAACGCCTGACCGATGCGCGGCCGTCGTTCGACCAGAACGGCAGCCCGGTCGTTTCATTCAAGTTCGACAGCATGGGGGCCAAGGTTTTCTGCGATATCACGCGAGAGAACGTCGGCAAGCCTTTCGCCATTCTTATGGATGACGACCAGGGGAAGCCGGAAGCCATTACCTTCCCGACGATCAACGAGCCCATTTGCGGCGGCGCGGGGCAGATTTCCGGCCGGTTTGAAACCAAGGAAGTAACCGATATCGCGCTTCTGCTTCGGGCAGGCGCGCTGCCGGCGCCGCTCAATGTCGTCGAAGAACGCACCGTTGGCCCGACGCTGGGTTCCGACTCTATCGCCGCAGGCAAGACGGCGGCCATTTATGCTTTTGTGGCGGTCTTCCTGCTGATGGCGCTGTCCTACGGGTTGTTCGGGTTGTTCGCGAACCTTGCGCTTATCCTGAACATCGTCTTTATCTTCGCCGTTCTCTCGATGCTGCAGGCGACGCTGACGCTGCCGGGCATCGCGGGCATCATCCTGACGATCGGGATCGCCGTCGACGCCAACGTCCTTGTGTATGAACGCATCCGTGAAGAATTACGCAACGGACGCTCCGTCATTTCCGCCATCGACAAGGGTTACCTGCATGCGCGCGGAACCATCATCGACGCGAACCTGACGACGCTGATCGTGGCGCTGATCCTGTTCTCCTTCGGCTCCGGCCCTGTCAAGGGCTTCGCCGTCGCCATGACGATCGGTATCGTCACCTCCATCTTCTGTGCGCTGATGCTCACAAGGCTGATGGTGCTCACCTGGTTGCGCCAGGCGAAGCCCTCGACCCTCGATCTTTAAGAAAGGTTTTTGTCATGAAATTCCGCCTCCGGCTCGTCAAGGACAAGACCCATTTCGATTTCATGGGGCTTCACAAGTTCACTTTCGCGCTCTCTGCTGTCATGACGATTGCGATGGTCGTACTCCTGTTCACCAAGGGGCTCAATCTCGGCATCGACTTCACGGGCGGTATCCTGATGGAAGCCAAGATGCCGGCCGGTACGCAGATTGCCGACGTGCGCACGAAACTCGAAGGAATGAGCTCGGGCCATCCGACCATCCAGGACTTCGGTCAGGGCAGCGTGTTGATCAAAATTCCGGGCCGCGAGGCCGATGCCGCCGGGCAGAAGGCCGTCAAGGAAGAGGTGCAGAAGCTCCTCGGCGCCGACTCCGAACTCCGCCGCGTCGAATACGTGGGTCCGCAGGTGGGCGGCGAGCTCATCGTCGCGGGCGTGAAGGCCTTCGTCTATTCCATGCTGGGTATTCTGGGCTATATCTGGATCCGGTTCGAATGGCAGTTTGGCGTCGTGGCCGTCTTCGCGCTGGCGCATGATATGTTCGCGACGATGCTGTTCTTCCTGGTCACGCAGATCGAATTCGACCTCTCGACCGTCGCGGCGGCGCTGCTGATCGCGGGCTATTCCATCAACGAGACCGTCGTTGTTTTCGACCGCATCCGCGAGATGATGCGCAAGTACCGCAAGATGCCGATGCCCGAGCTGGTCAACGTCTCGATCAATGACGTCATCGCCCGTACCCTCATGACGAGCATGGCGACATTCCTCGCGATGGCGTCTCTGTCGATCTTCGGTAGCGCCGTTATCAAGGGCTTCACCTATGCCATGCTGGTCGGCATCCTGTTCGGCCCTTATTCGTCGATGTTCTTCTCGGCGCCGCTCCTGACCTACATGAAGCTGCGGCGCGATCCGGCTGCCATCGGCGCGGACAAGACGAACGGCGGAAAGCTGGCGGAGCAGGGGTCTTAAGCCCGTGGCCGATGTCATTCCCCGGGTCGGCGCGGATGCGCTGATCATCCAGTCCTATACGCCGCAGGGCTTTCGCATCAGCGGCACGGATTACGGGGGAACAATTCTTATCGCGGGCGGCAAGGTGCATCCCATCGAAGCCCGCAGCGCCGCGCAACTGGATTACCGCCATTTCTCCGTCCTGAAGGGGCTCGACATCAGCTACCTTGTCATGGGTTGCGGCGCGAAGGCACAGATGCCGTCGCTGGACGTCCTGCAGGAACTCCGTCATATGGGTATCGTGCCGGAAGTCATGTCCACCGGTGCCGCCTGCCGCACCTATAACGTCCTGCTGGCCGAAGGACGCCAGGTGGGGGCGCTGCTGGTGCCGGGGTAATTATAACTCTTTGTTATCGCGCTATTTTTCCCGCTAACTTCTTCACAACCCTTTTCTGTTACCATATTCGTAACGAGGAATAGGGTTATGAATCAGGCTATTGTGGCTACGGCGATGTTTATGCAGACGCTCAATCCCGTGGCGCAACAGGTCACGGTGGAGCCTGCAGATAACAAACCTGCGCCGATCGTTCAGACAGTGCAGGCTGGTGACGACGACAAGAAACCCAAGCCGGACAACAAGGGCAAGCTGTCGCTGGTCTTCAGCGGCGCAGCCTATCATTTCGGTCAGCGCGAATACTGGGACAGCGAGCGCGGGGGAATGCGGCATTTCAACGAAATAAACCCGGGCATCGGCGTCGAATACGGCCTCGGCAAGCTGGGGCCGTTCAATACATATCTGACGGCGGGCGTCTATAAGAACAGCGTCTATCACACGTCCAAATACGTGGCGGCAGGCATTGAAACCAATGGCAGCAAGTTCCTTGGCGCAGGCATCGAGGGCGGTCTGCTGACCGGTTACCCCGACATGAAAGTGCCCATTGCGGCGATACCCTATGTGCGGGTAGGCGATGCGGAAGGGGTGAACCTCAAGGTCAACGTCATTCCGCCGATCAAGAACCTGACCCCCATGACAGTTGGCCTGCAGGTGCGCGTCCCGCTGGGGCCAAAATGAGATAGCTGCAATACGCGAGAAATTTTATCAATCATATTGAACTTGTTAACTTTTCTGCTGCAAAATATAAGTGGAGAGATTGTCCGGGGCATTTTTTGGAGGTAGCGACGAAGAAGTCGCGAAGCAAGCCGATGCTGGATAAAATCGAGACTTGGGCGCACCGCCTGCCCGATATCATAGAGACAAGATGGCTTAATCACTGGCCGCCCGTTGCATTCGGCGGCGTCCTCATCCTTCTCGCACTCGCCGCCGTGATTGGCGGCACCATATGGGCGGGCAGCGGAATCGACCGCTCCGAGCGCGCGATGGAGTTCTGGATTACGACATTTCTTTATGTCGCCTTGGGCGGCGCCTTCGTGCTCTACATATAAGGCGTAGAAAAAAAGAGCCGGCTTTCACCGGCTCTCTTTTGTGTTCAACCAAAAACCGGGTTCACGGCTTCGGTCCTTTGATATTCTTGAGCTTGTTCGACGCGCCGCCGTAGTTGGCGAGCTTGTCGACGAAGACTTTCAGGAAATCCGCGCGGCGGTTCTGGTAGTCCAGATAATACGCGTGTTCCCAGACGTCGCAGACGAGCAGCGGCGTCTTGCCGTCGGTCAGCGGCGTTTCGGCGTTGCCGGTTTTCACGATCTCGAGCTTGCCCTTGTTCTCGACGAGCCAGACCCAGCCCGAGCCGAACTGGCCGATGCCGGCTGCCACGAATTGTTCCTTGAACTTGTCGAAACTGCCGAAGCTCTCGTTGATTTTATCGAGCAGCGGCTGCGGGGGCGTGCCGCCGCCGGAGGGCGTCATGCTCTCCCAGAACAGCGTGTGGTTGTATATCTGCGCCACGTTGTTGAAGAGGGGGCCGAGGTTTTTCTTCTTCGCCTCGATAATCACTTCCTCAAGCGGCTTGCCCTCGAGGCCGGTGCCGACGATAAGCTCGTTCGCCTTGTCGACATAAGCCTTGTGGTGCTTGTCGTAGTGGAAATCGAGGGTCTTGGAAGAATAATGCGGCTCCAGCGCGTTCTTCGGCCAGGGCAGCGGGGGAAGGGTGAAGCTCACGGTTTTGTCATCCTTGGGTTTCGGTTGCGGATTGGTCATGGTGCAGCCTCCTGATTACATAAATAATTTAAGTGGCGCGGTTGAATACGGGCGTTCTCCAAGATAGACGAAGCGGCAGGATTGGCAACTCCCATTCGGGGAGGCTGGAGAGAAGATTTTGGAAAATCACAACCGTAACCGCGGCGAAGGCCGGGGTTGCAGGGTCATCTAGCGCCGCAGCAGCGACAGCGGCCGGAAGATTTTTATGGGCTTGGTGGCGGGCATGCCGTCGCTGAGGTAGGTCTCGTGTTCCTGTGTCTCCCGCTCTTCTTTCTCTTTCGCGCCGACGATCAGCACGCGGCATTTTTCATGGGGTTCGATGAGACCGCTATGTTCGGGCGGCAACATGGCGAGATCGACAGCCGTCTTGCCGTTACGGTCGCGCAGGTGAAGGCTCGCGCCGTGCTGCAGCAGCAGTTCGGCCAGTCTCGGATGATTGTTCGCCGCATACATCAGAGGTGTTTTTCCCCATCTGTCAGGGGTGTCGATTTTGGCGCCTTTGTCGATCAGCATGACGGCGACGTCGTAATAGCCGCTGATAGCCGTACGCGTGAGGTTTGTGCTGCCGTCCTTGTCCGGGTTGTCGGGCGCAACGCCGGCATCCAGCAGCAGCCGCACAGCTTCGGGGCAATTGTGTGAGACAGCGCAGCCGAGCGCAAATTCTGCATTTTTGTCATTCTTCAGGTCGCGGTGCGCCTTGACCATGCGTCGGATGCGTGGCATCTGCTCGTCGATCTCCCAGTCGTCCTGTACGACCATGGCGCTCGCCAGTTTCTCCCCGAGATACTTGCGCGTGCAAAACATATAGACCGCTGCGTAAAACGCGTCCTTCAGGCTTGGTCCGATGTGAGAGGCTCCTTTTTTCATGCGCCGTAGGATACTACGGGCTAAGTATTTTGTAAAATGACATTAATAAAATTATTTTAAATCAAACATTTAAAAATTTGATTAAATCGATAGGACGTTAATCATTTCCGTCATTATCGCCCGTCTCCGTCCCGCCCGCATCTTCGTCGACATCGGGAGCGATCAGGAGCATGCCGAACCAGCGCCAGCTTTGCGGCTGGCCGGGGATGACGGTGTCGTCGGGCATGGTGCAGTTGACGCGGGTGCGGCGGTCGTCGAGCGGGTCCTTCAGGCGGATTTCGATGCGCCCGCCGCCGGGCCTGGTCAGTTCGGCCTTGCCGACGCCGGAAATAAAGCAGGAGAGTTTGGGCGTCTTGATGTCGGGCGCGACCGTGAAGCCGATAATCGGCGGATTTTCCTTGACGATCGTATCATCCGGAATGACGTCGCTCACGGGCAGGGGCAGGGCGCTCGCGGTCAGTTGGAACCGCTCGAGGTCCCCGAAACTGTCCGTCATCGTGAAGCGCGGCAACGCCATGAAATCGGATTTCCCATGCACCACGCCCGACTGCTGGCCAAAGGCGGCCCTGAACGTATAGCCGGCCAGTTGTTTCTTCAGCCCGGTGGAATATTCGCCGTAAGGATAGGCGAAAAACTGCGGTTCTTCCTCGAACTGTTCGCGGTATTTTGCAATCGCCTTGTTGATCAGGGCGCCGTTTTGCTCGGGCGACTGGCTCACCATATGCGCATAGGCGGATGGAAGCACTCCCAGCGTGGCAAGCCTGTCTTTTTTGA
>SCTB01000083.1 GCA_004297545.1 Alphaproteobacteria bacterium | reverse complement strand
CGCAGGGCACATAGGGCGGAGGGGGCGGCGGCACGGAGGGTTGCGTCGAGGTCAGCGTGATGGTGTAGGCGCCAACAGACGAACCCCCGATGCCCTGAAAACTGACCGTGTATACGCCGGTCGCGGGCAGCGTGTAGGGGCCGTAGGTGCCGCTGCCGTAATACCAGTAGCTGCCGTCGGGTTTATAGACATAAAGATACCTGGTATATGAACCTGTGGCGGTGGTGCTGATCGTCACGGCTTGGCCGGACGTGCCGCTGAACTTGTAGCTCTTGATCCCGTATTGCGGTTCGTCCCCGTCCCGCGCCAGGCCGGTGACGAGCCACCCTTCGGAGACGTTGTCCGCCCCGCGCAGGTAGTAGAGGTTGTAAGGGCCGGTGGCGCTGTAGGTCGGCGACCAGACGACGACGGTATAAGTCCCGGTCACGGGTAGCGTCCAGGGGCCGCCGGTGGTGGCGCCATAGCCCCAGTAACTGCCATCCGGTTTATAGATGTAAGAATACGCGGTATAGGCAGCGTCGCCGATGTTGATCTGGATGCCTTCCCCCGCGGTGCCGTTGAAGGTGTAGCTGCGGAGCTGGTTCGTCATGTCTATCGAGGAATTCAGGACCGTCCCGCTGGCGAACGCGCCGTCGGCAACGGCGTTATTGCCCTCGACATACCAGGTCTTGTAGGCGCCGTCGTCGTTGAAATTTGCCCCCTGCACGATCATGGTATAGGTGCCCGTCACGGGCACGGCGGTGCCGGCGGTGATGCCGTTGGTGCCGCTGCCCCAGTAGGTGCCGTCAGGCTTGTAGAACCAGCAATAGGTGTTATAGCCGGCGTCGCCGATATTGAGCTGCATGGCCCGGCCCGCGGTGCCGTTGAAGGTATAGCTCTTCAGCCCGTTGTCGACCAGGGACCCGCTGGTGCTGCCGCCGCTGGTCAGCGACCCGCTGGAGACGCCCTCGCCGCCCGCCACGTAATCGACGCGGTAGCCGCCGGCATATATCGCGCTCTGCGTGGACAGCCTGAGCGTGTATGTCCCGGTCGCGGGCAGCGAGTTGATCTGGATGCCGTTGGTGGACTGGGTATAGTAGGTGCCGTCGGGCTTGTACACCTGCACAGTGATGCCGAAATAATTGGCTTCGGTCGCGGTCGCGCTCAGCTTGACGCCCTGCCCCGTCGTGCCGCTGAAGGTCTGCGTGTCATAGCCGACGAGAGGAACGCTGCCCGTCGTCGACTGGCCGCTGGTCAGCGTCACCGCATGGGCTGTCCCTGCATAAAGGACCATAAAGCAAAGCAGGATGCCGCACAGAAAATTCTTCATGGAAAGGTCCTCCCCGGATAATCTCTTTAGAAAATCAGTTTCTTGTGTATTCGAATTCCATCAGTTTCGCTTCTTTGCCCGATTTGTCGGCGGCGAAAATCGTTTGCGTATAGTGCTGCGCGTCAACAAGGCGGATTTCAGACCGGAAGCTGCTTTCAGCGCCCGTGAGCGGATGCGTGAATTTCCCGTTGAGCGAGAGGGTGCGTTTTTCCGCGTCGAATTTTCCGCTGCCCGCCGCCATGCTTGTCGTCAGTGAATCGGCCCAGACCGAGGTAAAGGATTTTTTGGCCTTATCGAAGCCCAGCAGCCCCTCGCCTTCAAAAGGCACGTAGTGATCGACGATATTCAGGCTGCCCGTCGCCTTGGTGGACAGGAAGCGGTTGCCGAGCGCCATCTGGTTCGTTATCGTGCCGTCCGCTTTTTGCGGTTCGGCGCCCGGCGCCCAAACCGTGGCCATGTAGACCCATGTCCCGGTGAGCGGAAGTAAAATGTCCGTGTTCGCTTTTTCGGAAGGGGCGCTGCGGTCGAACATTTCCTTGCCCAGCGCTTCCCCGGCGGGGCGAGACGCCTTGGTTGTTTCGGCTTTTGGCGCTCTTTCGGATTTTACGGGGGCCGTCCGCGCTTCTTCGGCGGCATACGCGGGCGCGATAATTCCCGAACACATCACGGCAAGTAAAGCCAGCAAAGCGGTTAAGTAGTGTTTCATGGCAGAGTTCCCCCTTCGTGCCGCGAAGCTGTAATGTCCGCGGGTCGTGGATAAGGTCCGGGCTTTCACCCGGCGGCAAAATGTCTTTCGCTAACCTGACGTATATCGTGATTCTTGCGGAAGCGTCACTATGTTTGTGAAATGGGATTAGCCTGCCTCGGCAATCGGTGAGCAACGGTGATAAATGCTCACATAAGCTGGACGCAGCAGTTTTCAAGGGAATTTCTGCTGGCGCTGCTTACTCCTGGCATGCAGAGGGATGTCTAAATGCCTGTCGGAAAATATTTTTCAGAGGGAATACATAATTGCAAAAAACTCTCCTTTGTTGCCTGCGGCAAGTATCTTTCATCCTGTAAAACAAAGGAAGAATTCTCAAAATGAGAAAACTTCTGTCAAGTCATCATTAAGGAAGAGTTCATGGAGTAACCACAAGATCGATGCGGAGCCGCGTAAGCCTCTACATCCGGAGGATGGGATGTCGCGGCTTCCCCGCGCGGCTGTTGTCTGCCGGGGCGCGCTCTTAATTCTTTATCGGGTGCGTTTCGGGCCGTCCATGCCGCGCTCAAGCTCCTGACGCTTTTCCCGTTCGCGCATCTCTTCGCGGATTACCTTGGCGTCCTGGTGCTCGCGGGTATAGCGCTGTCGCTCTTTATCGTGTCGTTCCTCCAGGTCCTTGTGCTGGTTCTTGTGGGCAGAATAGATGTGCTCGGTTGAGCCAGCCTGGCGAAGCTCCAGCTTTTGGCGCTCGGCGAGAGCGGATATCTCTTTGCGCTGTCGGATATCGAGGTTGACGAGGAGGTTCCGAAGCTCGGGTTCGGCATTGAGGATTTGGTGAAGCGTGTCCAGGCGCTTTTTCTCCCACTCGGTGAACTTTGCATCTTTGTTTTCGATGTGCCGCAGTTCGTTGTGGAGTTCTGTAATGTCTTTTTGGTCGGCCACTCCGGAGATTATAAGCCAAACCAGGGCGCTGGCCTCTTCCGCGCGCGGGCGTTGTAAACGGGCGCGACGTGGGGCACCGTCGCCACGGCCGGCAGGAATCGGGACGCGCCGGGGATATGCGCGATGAACCGCGACAGCTTCGGATGCCTGACTAGGAACCTGGACACTACTGCTTCTGCTTTTGTGTAGCTCGCGGTGGGCGCAACGAACCGCGAGCCTATCACTTTCCCAGCTTGGGCGGCGGCGGGCCGTCCCTTAATGAGTCGTTGCGTTCCAGTTCTTTCCGCTCGGCTTCGAGGTCCGCGCGTATCGTCAGCGCCCGGGTAGCTGGACTTGCCGAAAAATACGCCGTTGAAAACGTACATCTGATCCGGGATGTCGGCGCGAGCCAGGGCATAGCTGGCCGAGCCGTGGGTGTCTGAAGGCTGCTCCTTGGGTCGGTCGAAGATGTGGCTCCTCTCATGGCCCCGTGTGTGTTGCAGGTATGCGCCGAATGCGAGGAAGGCGGCTATGCCGGCGAAAACGAGGATGACGCCCCGGTTTTCAGAGAAGAACGACGGGGGCTGGAAACCGCGCGTTCGCTTGCCGCTGTCGTATTCGGCAAGCGCGAGCTGCTTGTAAACTGGGTCTTTGACCGCCCG
>SCTB01000082.1 GCA_004297545.1 Alphaproteobacteria bacterium | reverse complement strand
GTTTCTGGTGAGCAAGGCAGGCAAGACGAAGAAAGCGGCCTGACGAAGCCCCACCGAAAAGACATAACGCCTGTAATCATCTGTATGCGCAAGCCCCCTTCAGAAGGGCAAGGGGGCTTGCGCATACAGATGATTACAGGCGTTATGTCTTTTCGGTGGGGCTTCGTCAGGCCGCTTTCTTCGTCTTGCCTGCCTTGCTCACCAGAAACGCATAACTCATGATTTTATAGGCCAGCTTGGCGGCCATGAAGTCGCAGCCGTGCATGTTGGGCTTGGGGGCCAGCTCGTTCACGTCCGCGCCGATAAAGGTCGAGACCTTGGCGACTTCGCGGATGATGTTCACGGCCTCGTCCCAGAACAGCCCGCCCGGCTCGGGCGTGCCGGTCGCGGGCATCAGGCTCGCGTCCAGCCCGTCGACGTCGAAGGTGACGTAGACATTGCGGCCCTTGAAGTGGCTGACGATTTCCTTCATGTCCCATTTGTGCTTCTCGCGCGCCCAGTAGATTTTCAGGCGCTTCGCGTTTTTGTCGAGGAACGGGATTTCGCTCTGGCTGATGTTGCGGATGCCGAAGGAATAGACGCTGACGTTTTTATGGTCCATCACGCGGCGGATGGCGGAGGCATGCGAGTAATGCTCGCCGTGGTATCCGTCGCGCAGGTCGGCATGGGCGTCGAAGTGCAGCACGGCGATATCTTTGTAGCGCCGCGCATAGGGGCGGATGGCGCCCGCGCTGATCGAATGCTCGCCGCCGAAGACGAAGGGGAATTTGCCCATTTTGAGGACGGCCTCGACTTCAGCGTCCAGCTGCTCAAGCGCTTTCGGCACGTCTTTCAGGATTTTCACAGGCTTGGCGGTGACGACGCCATATTCGCGGAACGGCTCGTTCCAGAATTCATCGTCGAACAGCTCGACCTGATGCGAGGCGTTGATCATCGCGGCGGGACCTTTCGACGTACCGCCGCCGTAGGAAACGGATTTTTCAAGGCCGAAGGGGATGACGACGACCCGGGCGTCCTTCAGGCTCGCGGCGTCTGTTTTTTCAAGGCCAAGAAAGCCTTTGTCGGGGGTCATGAATTGCACGGCATATCCTTTTCTAATTGCAGCGTCATGCCCGCTTCAGGCGGGCATCCGGTCCGCGGCGAAGCCGCATTTATAAATGCCGCGTTGCGGCGGACCAGACCCCGGCCTTCGCCGGGGTGACGCCAAGCGGCGTCATTTAAACAGCTTCGCCCAGTTCTTGCGGCTGCGCTTCTTCCAGTGGCCGCGGTGGTAGGCGTCGGAGGCCAGCAGCGGCATGACCGAGCCGGCTTCCGCGAAGACCATCTGCTCAAGAGCGACATCGACCTTGCCCCAGCTGCACGCCTCTTTGAGGGTAGAGGAGGAGCAGGCGCCGTCGCGCACGTCGGCGATGGTGATCTGGATGGCGTATTTGTGCATCTCGACGTCCTTGTGGCCGAGGATTTCCGCGCAGACGACGGTGTCCTGTGTGAAGTTCTTCGGCACGCCGCCGCCGATCATCAGCAGGCCCGTGGTGCCGGCTGCAATCTTGATGTCGGTCAGTTCGCGGAAATCGGCGACGCTGTCGATGGACATATATTTCTTGGGGTTCTTTTTTTGATGCAGGACCAAACCAAATCCGGCGGAAGAATCCGTGAAGGCCGGGCAGAAGATCGGCACGCCATGCTCATAGCAGGCCTGGATGAGGGAATTTTTCTTCTTCGCCTTCTTGGTCAGGTACTTGCCCATCTCCCAGATGAATTCGCGGGAGGAATAGGGGCGGGGTTCCAGCCCTTCAGCGATTTCAAAAATCGTATGGTCGACCGCCTGCAGGTCTTCCTCGTCGATATAGGTGTCATAGATGCGGTCGATATAGAGGTCGCGCAGCTCGCGGTCGTCAACCTGGCTGTCGGCGCGGTAATGCTTGAAGCCGAGCGCCTCGAAGAAGTCCATGTCGACTATGGAGGCGCCGGTGGAAACGATCACATCCACCATGTTGCTTTTCACCATCTCGGTGTAAAGGTCCATGCAGCCGCCGGCGGAGGTCGAGCCCGCGAGGGTCAGGATGCTGGTCGCGCCCTTGTCCTGCAGCATGGTGTTGAAAATCTCCGCCGCGCGCGCGAGGTCGCGCGAGGTGAAGGACATTTTATCCATGCCTGCGATAATGGGGCGCGCATCGAAGGACTTGATGTCGATGTGCTCGATGGGGGTGGAGAGCAGCGCGGCTTTGCGGTTGCTTTTGGGGTGCGGCTTGGCTTTGACCGCTTTCAGGTTTTTCATGGTCTTGGGTTCCTTTTGGTTTTAAGGCCTTGTCCTGACCTTCCCAAAGGGAAGGGACGAAAGTCGTCCCCCGCATCACGCGGGCGGTTTCGAAGGCATTTAGTTCTTAAGCCTGCGTATTGTCAACTGTTTCAAGCGACGCAGAGCTCTTTTGAATCCGTCGTTTCCTGGGTGTCGTCATAGAGCGTGACCAGCGGCGGGGCTTTCACGGACACGACTTCATGGGCTGAAAAGCCGTTGAAGTCCGTGCGCATGGTATTCCCATAGGCGCCGAGCTGGCCGATCTCGATGTAGTCCCCCTCCCTGACGTCTTCCGGCAGGAAGAAGGGGCCTGGCATATAGTCAATGCTGTCGCAGGTCGGGCCATAGAACTTGAAGGCCTTATGCGGTGCACTGGTGCCTCCCGGCGTCGGACGGATGAGACGAACCGGGTAACGGAAACCAAGGTGGCCTGCGTCAAACAGGCTGCCATAGGTTCCATCGTTAATATAAAGGACATCGTCCTTGCGCAGCTCCACCTGCACGACAACCGAGGCGCTTTCGGCGACCAGGGCGCGGCCGGGCTCGCACCAGAACTCGTAGCGGTCCGGGTGGGGCAGCAGGTCAAAACCGCTCTCGATGGCGGTCTTGTAGTCTGCAAGGGCGGGCGGGGCCATGTCCGGGTAGATGGATGGGAAGCCGCCGCCGATGTCGATAACGTCGATACGGGTGCGCGGAATGCTCCGCAGGATGCCCGCCACGAGGTTCAGGGCGGTCACATAGGCCTGCGGGTCCATGGTCTGGGACCCGACGTGGAAGCAGATGCCGAGTTTTTTGGATGCCTTGCGGGCCATTTTGAGTATTTCAGGCGCCTTTTCGGGCAGGCAGCCGAACTTGCCCGACAGGGGCAGCTCGGAGGAGGTATTGGGCACGGCCAGGCGCAGGTAGAGGCCAAGGTCCTTCGATTTGCCGGTGCAGGCGATGATTTTGTCGAGCTCCTCGACGCTGTCGAAGGAGAAATCGCGCACGGCATGGTCGAAATAAGCCTGCTCGATGGACGGGCGGCTCTTGACCGGGTGCATAAAGGCGATATGGGCGCCGGGGCAGAGTTCGTGGACGAGCTGGATTTCGGGGATGGAGGCCGCGTCGTAGTGGCGGATGCCGGCGGCATAGAGGCCGGAGAGAACGTATTTTGCGGGGTTCGCCTTAACGGCGTAAAGAACTTTTCCAGGGAAGTTATTGAGGAACCATTTAGCCGCGCTCTCGAGAGCTGCGGGGCGGAAGCAGGTTACTGGGATGTCGGGGCGGCGTCGTCGCACCACCTCGTCCGGACCGTCATAATCTTCCATTTCATGCACACCCTCCAGGGCGTTTTATGAGATAACCGCACGCGAATCGTTCGCTGCCGTGCCCTCATACTTCTAGCTTATATGTTGATTCGAAAATTTGTAAAGTAGATTTGAAATTTCAAGGGGCTGCGGCTCCTCATTTCGCCTTGCGCCACCGCGCTCAATCGCGCACCTGCAGTTTGTACGCATCAGCCGTCGGCAGGGACGGGTTTGGCGGCCGTTTTCTTCGCGGGGGCGGGCGGCTGCTCGGCGAAGGCCTTCAGCGCGGGCTCGGCCTTGACGATGTCGACGCCGCGCGAGGCGTTCGTATCTACATAGTCGAGCTCCCTCGCGTGGGTCAGGAAGGCCTGCTGCAGCTTGGTCGCCTGCAGGGGGTAGAGCTTGTTCTCAGGATCCTCTTTCATCTTGCGGTGAAGGTCTTCCTGCAGGGTGTTATAGGCCTTGATGATCGTTTCAGGCGTGATTTTTTTAGACATTTCAAACGCTTTGTCGTCCAGCAGTCTGTCGGCGTCCCATTTCTGCAGCTGTTCGGCGAGCGCCTTGTCGCCAGCCCCGAGGCCCGGCTTGTCGTTCGCCTGCGGCGGCTGGAGCAGGAAACCGGCCAGCAGCATTGCCCGGGCGACGTCGTCATCTGTCTGCATGCGCCCGGCATAGGCGGCGCGCTCCGCCGGTTTCGCCTGGCTGAAACGGATAAAGTTCTGGAGGCTCTTGGCGGTCATGCCGACGGTGTCGGTGACGTTGAAGTAGAGCTTCTGCGCGTCCGTGTCGCTCAGTTTGCGGAATTTCTCGAGGCCGATTTCGTTAATTTTTTCTTTAAGCCCGGCCAGAACGGGCGCGGAGAAGTGCTGGAGGTCCTTCTTGTCGGACGTCCGCCAGGCGGAAACCTTGTCGAGCACCTCGAGGCCCTTGCCGGCCCGGATCATGTCGCCGACGGCGCCCACGTCGGCCAGCGCCTCCTTGCGGTAGACCGTGGCGTAGATTTCCAGAGCGGTGCGGTCGTTCACATGGGCTGCGAGGGTGCCGCTCTTCACGGCAGCCACCTTCTCGGGGTCGAGGTGGCGCAGGTTGTACTTGCTGTCCAGGCAGTGCCAGCTTTCATGGCGGTTGGTGAAATCCACCTGGTCCTGCCGGGAAAGGCCCTTGATATCGACGGTCACGGCGTGTTCCGAGGACGGGATGACCACGCAGGCCTGCGCTGCGGGGTTTTTCAGGTTGGTGATGGCGGTGGGATCCTGGGTATAGGTATCCGCCCCGAATTTGGATACATAATGAGAGGTCGCCTTCAATCCGGCCTCCTTCAGGCTTTTATCCGGAATCCGGACTTTCTCGCGGGACAAGAGGGTTTCGACGGCGGCATCGGGCGCGAAGCCCAGCGACAGGGCCACGTCCAGCTTTTCCGGGTCGACGAAGACGACCTTATTATGAACGGTCGAGTGGGAATCCTTCAGGTTGCCGGTCAGGCGGCTGCCCAGGGCCTGCAGCTCCCGGGAATACCCCGTTTCCGACGTCGCCTCGAAGCTGTCCAGATCATGCCGGGCCTGGTCGAGCAGGGCATCGCGGATGCGGCTGCGGCGCTTTTTCTCCCGCATGCTCAAGGGGCCTCCCGCCCTGACGGCAACTTCGCCCAGTTCTCGGTCCTGCTGTACCGTTTTGGGCTTGTTGCCTTCATCCGCCGTCGCGGACGGGCCTGCGGCGGAGAGAATGCCCGCCGCCAGCGTCGTGCGCATGGCAAAGCGGCGGAAGACGGAGGAAAGCGTTCCGGTATCCGTAAACCTGGATTTTTCTTCGTCTGCCGTCATGAGCCGGGCGCCTTGGGCTGGTAAACGGGCGCAAGCCGCAGCGGCGACTTGCTTGCTTTCACGAAATTGATGTCCTCTTTGTCTTCGGCGGTAAGCGAAGCGCCGCGCGCCGCATTCACCTTGTCATAGTCGGTGCGCGACACGCGCTTCACGTAGGTGTCCTCCATCAGGATCATCATCCACATGTTTTTCTGCGAAGCCGGGTCCTTGTCGCGCGCAGCGGCGTATTCGGCCTGCAGCGCGTTGTTGGCCTGCATCAGCGTCTTGGGGGTTATCTTGTGGCCAAGTTCAAAGGCCTTGTCTTCCAGCACGCTGGTCGGGTTCCAGCCTTTGGGCAGCGACTTGAGCGGGCTTTCGAGCCGGTCCGCGCTGCCCGGGGAGCCGGGCCGGCCGGCCCAGGCTTCCTGCATCGAGTAGACGACATTGCTGGACGCATACATGTCGGTGATTTTGTAGGTGGTGTCCAGCAGTTCGCGGTCGTTCATGTTGCGTATCTTGTCCACGCCGTGCCGGCGGATATAGTTTTTCAGCCCCGCAAGCCCCGGCAGCGTCGCATGGTCGGCGTCGCGGCCCGTGCTCCGCCATTCGATCGCCATGTCGATGATGTTCGGGTTTTCGCCCTGGCGGATCATCTCCATCATCGCGCCTACATCGGCGAAGATTTCGCGCTTCTGGTGCACATTCGGCTGCACGGCGGCCCCGGCGTATTTGTCATGGAGGCAATGGAAGAACTCGTGGTAGTTGACGTAGGACGTCAGCTGCTGCTGCGTCATGCCCGGAATATTGATGCGCGGGTCGGTCAGATGCGTCTTCGGGATGACGATGTCGGCCGCATTCTCCCGCAAAAGACCGACGACAGGTATGACCATCGGGTTTGTCCCGGCGGCATAGAAGACCGGTCGGGCGCTGCCCAGGGAAACGCTGTTGAAAATTTTGGCCAGCATAGCCGGCGCCGCGGCCATGTTATTTTGCTTCAACTCGTACTGCAGGAATTCCAGCGGGTTGATGCCATAAGCCTCGGCGCTGGCGACCTTCAGCGGGTCGACGAAAAGAATGGTGCGGGGCTGGCCCCCGTCGACGTACTGCAGCATGGGGCCGAAAGTTTTCCGGATGCGCTCGAATTCCGCATCATAGAGCGTCTTCGTGGCAAGGATCTCCTGCATGATCCGCTCTTTCGGATCCGGGCCTCCCTGCTGGAATTTCGACTCCCCTGCCATCCTGCATCCCTGAAAAAATTACGGCTTCGTGGCGGGCTGCCGCGGCTTCGCCGGATGTTTGTCCGAGAAGGCGGCGAGCGACGGCTCCACATTTTCGATCTTGACGCCGAAGCGGCTGTTGGCCTCGACATAATCCATCGTCTTGACGTTGGTCGTAAAATCGCGCTGAAGTTTCGTCATTTGCTCCGCGTAAATCTGACTTTCCGGATGCGCCTTCATCTGGGCGCGCAGATCCTCCTGAAGCTGGGTATAGGCCTGCACCATCGTGGCGGGCGTGACCTTGCGGCCGATCTGGAAGGCGCGCTGCTCCAGCTGCGCCTGTGCGTCGTATTTCTGGAGCTGGTCGTATTCCGCGGAGGAAAGCGTCGGGTTGGCGACCAGATCCGGCTTCCTGTTGGTATAGTCGCGGAGCTCCAGCCCCTTGCGCACGTCGTTGTCCACAGTGGCGTCGATCTGGTGTCCGAGCCGCTGCAGCGGGTTGGCGGTCTCGTATTGCAGCGCCACCTGGAACGATTTTCCTGTGATGCCGTATTTGTCCACCACCTTGTAATAGAACTCCTTGGCCTGCGCCTCGCTGAGCTGGCGGAACTTCTCGACGCCGCCCATGTCACGGATTTCCTGTTTCATCCCGTCCAGCACGGGAGTGGTATTGTGAATCAGGTCGCCGGGGCGGTTCTTGCGCCAGTCGGAAATGTTGTCCAGCAGCGCCAATCCGTATCCCTCCCGTATCATGGAGCCGACGGCGCCGGCGTCGGCGAAAGCCTCCTTCTGGTACTTGATGGCGATGGCTTCGCAGGCGGTCGGGTTGGCGGCAACCGACTTGAGGTCGTTCAGATTGACTTTCGCCAGCTCTTTTTCATCGATATGACGCAGCGTGTACTGGTCGTCGATGCAATGCCAGGATTCATGGCGGTCGAGAAACTTGACGCGGTCCTGCGCAGACAGGCCCTTTATGTTGACGTCCTCCAAAATCGCATGGTCGGATGAAGGCACAATCACGCAGGCCTCTATCGGGCCCTTGGCGTTCGTGAAGGCAGTCGGGTCCTGCGTATAGGTCATGGCGCCGAATTTCGTCGCAAAACCCGCGGTCGCCTTGCTGGCGGCGTCATCGACGGTCGCCTTGTCCGGATGCACGCCCTGCGCGCTCAGGATGCTGGTGACGGCGGACGACGCCGAAAGGCCTATCGCCATTCCCGTGTCCAGCTTCGCGGGGTCGATGATGGCGACATGCGAATGGAAGCGGTTCCCTTCGGAGCGCAGATAGGCGTTGACGTCCCGCCGCAGGCCTTCCAGATCGGCGGAATAGCCGGTCTGGACGTTTCCGAGCTGGGCCGGGTAATCCTTGCGCGCCTGTTCGAGCAGGGTTTCGCGTATCGCGGCGCGCCGCGCCTCTTCTTTTGCGAGCGCCGCATCGACCTGGTCTTCTGTCAGCGGCGGCTGCTGGACGGAATCGGGCGCGGGGCCCTGCCGGGCGGCTGGTTTTCTCTTGGCAGCCTCTGCCTCGCCGGACAGGAAGTGGCTGACGGTTTCCTCGAGCGCCATGCTGTCGTCGGGCCCGGCCATGCGCTACACCCCCGGTCCGGGCGCGGGCGTCCGGCGCAAAGGCATTTGCGGCGTCTGGTTTTCGGGGCCGGCTTCCGGCGCGGTTTCGGGCGCTTTGGGCGTGGTTTCTGCGGTCTGCTGTTTCTTCAGGTACTCGGCCAGCTTCGGTTCCTTGTCGAAGATATTCACGCCGCGGTCCGCGTTCTCGCTGACGTAGTCGGTTTCCTTCACCGCAGTGATGAACGACTGCTGCAGCTTGGTGACTTTCGCGCGGAGAAGGGGGTCTTCGGGATGATCCCTGAGTTCGTGCCTTAAGTCATCCTGCATTTTTGCGTAGGCATGGATCAGCGTCTCGGGCGTGATCTTGCCCTCTTTTTTGAAGGCGCGATCCAGCAGCATCTGGTTCGCGTCCCATTTTGCAAGATCCGTGAACACCTGTTGTTCTTCGGGCGTCAGCGGTTGGGGCGGCTGGTGAGGCTGCTTGGCCAGCGCGGCTTTCTCGGCGTCCGTCGGCGGCTCGCCGTAAGGTTTCATCATGTCGAAGGCGCCGGGCATTGCCGCCTTGTACTTTGCAACGGCCGAAAGCGCTTCCTGGCGCTCGTCCGCCGTCGCGCGCCAGAAGGCCGCGGCGTTCTCGCCGATATCGACGGGGGCGGCGCCGCTGTCTTTCAGCGCCTTGGCGATTTTGCCGGCGTCCTCTTCGCTTAAGTGGCGGAAGCGCTCAAGCCCGATTTCACTGATCTGGTCGCGCAGGGTGGAAAGCGCCGTCTTCGTCTTGTCGTCGCCCGCTTTCGCGATGGCATCGTCGAGCGTCTTCATGTCCGCGCCGTCATGCACGGCGGCGCCCGCCGCTATAAGGTTTTCCATGACGCTGTAATTCGTTTTCCAGTCGCGCAGGGCCGCCCGGTTTTCATCGTCGCTCATCCGGTAGGCCAGGATGACCTCGGCCTCCGTGGGGGTAAAAGTGTATTTGTCGACGACACCCTCGTAAAGCTTGCGCGCATCCGCGTCGTTCAGGCGCCGGAAGTTGTCGAGCCCCATTTCGCTGATCTTCTCCTTGAGGCCGTCGAGCGCGCTTGCCGTCCAGTGCACGTAGTCGTCAAAGCCTTTGTAGCGCTGGGCCTGTACCTTGTCGATCATGTCCATCCCGTGCCCTTTGCGGATCATGTCGCCCATGGCGCCGACGTCGGAGAGAGATTCGTTCTTGGTGGCTATCGTGAGCGCCAGCAGCCGCTGGGGATGGCCGATAACGTCAAGCGGCCCGTTAATGGCTTCCAGTTCTTCTTTCGGTATCGCGGCCAGCGTATATTTCGTATTCTTGCAATGCCAGCTCTCATGGGTGTTGATGTAATCGATGTTTTCCTGGAACGAGAGGCCCGCGATCTGGAATTTCGGCGCGGTGCTCGATGTCGGCACGATCACGCAGGCCTGCGGGCTGGCGATGTGATCGTCGAAGTGGGCGGACGGGTTCTGCGTGAAGCTGTTCCGCGCGGCAAATTTTGAACCATCACTGGTTTGCATGCTATCCGCAACGCTGCCGAGGACATCGTCGGTCACCGTGACCCTTTGCAGTCCCAGCATGCGCTCCGTCGTGACCTTGGCCGAAAGCCCGAGCGCCATGCCGGTATCAAACTTGTTGGGGTCCATGTAAACGGCGCTGGGGACCGCCGGGTTGTTCCTGCCGAGGTACCGCGTCAGCCGCGTTTCACGTTCCCGGAGTTCTTTTGAATAACTGTCCTCGGCCAGTTTCGAGACCCGCGCGAAATCCTGCTGCGCCATGGCGATAAGCGCCTCATTGACCTTCTTGCGGCGCGCCTCCATCTCAAGCTCTGAATCGGCATTCCCTGGTCTCTGATCTTCCTGTGCGGACGTTTCCTGCTGCGCGCCGCCTGCAAATCGGGAGGCTGAGGTGGTCTGGCGCGTGTTGGGCACGGCGGAGGAGCTCAGGTTCAGGGGTTGCGCCCCTAAACTGGCGGGCAGCAGATTGAGTGTCAGCAATGTGCTCGCGAGGAATTTCGTGCCGCTGCCGCTCATGCAAGACCCTGAAAATAAATACAAATACCCTAATATATTATACTATACATAATTAATTTAGGGTTTACGGTTTGAGGGTTTCTTGGTTTTTCAATGAGATAAAGGGAAGGCGCATTATATAGGTCGGCCTTGCGATGGGCCGCTTTCAGAGCTTCAGCGTGGGGTTCTTTTTGGAGGGCGCAGGGGACGCCGTTTCGGCATCCTTTATCTTTACCGGGGTCATGAACTGGCTCAAAGCAGGTTCGACCTCCTCGATTTTGACGCCGCGTTGCCGGTTCACCTCGACATAGTCGGTCCCCTGTACACCCTCGATGAAGGTGGTCTGAAGCT
Organism: Alphaproteobacteria bacterium; assembly: GCA_004297545.1. GTDB lineage: Bacteria > Pseudomonadota > Alphaproteobacteria > Micavibrionales > UBA2020 > JAPWJZ01. The sequence continues at coordinate 1,282 of SCTB01000082.1, read as the reverse complement.
TGCTCATCTGCAGGTCATAGAGGCGGCTGTTGCCGGCATCCGATTTCATTTTGTCGTGCAGTTCGGTCTCGAGCGCGCCATAGGCCCTGATAAGGGAGGCGGGCGTCACCCGGCCGTCGAGCGCGAAGGCCCTGTCCTGCAAAATCTTCTCCGCTTTCCAGGCATCAAGCTGGGCTTTCAGCGGCGCTTCCGCTTCAGAGAGGATGTTCGGGCCTTCTTCCGGCTTTTTCACGGAGATAGCGGCGCGGAAGGCGAGACCTTTCCTGATCTCCGGGTCTTTCGCGGCCGCGTCTTCAATCGCGGCCCTGTCCTTTTCCGCCGCCATGTCGTAATGCGCGGCGGCCTCGATCGATTTTTCGCTGATGCCGTATTTTTCAACGACGTTGTAATAAAAGGCCTTGGCCTCGCGGTCGGTGAACCCGCGGAACCTGTCCAGGCCCACAGCCTCGATTTCCGCTTTCAGGCCGGAAAGCACCGCCGGAGAAAAATGAATGCTGTCGTCCGGCGCCGTCGTGCGCCAGGTGGAGACTTTTTCCAGCGTGCTGAAATCACCGCCGTCGCGGATCATGTCGCCGAGGGCGCCGGTATCGGCGAGAGCTTCCTTGCGAAATCGCGTGACGAAGGCCTGCCGCAGTTCAGGGTCCTCGCTCATTTCCTTCGCATGATAATCGGACGAATAGCCGACGGTTTCGGGCGGAAGCCCCTTCAGCGAATATCGCGAGTCCTTGGCGTGCCAGGTTTCATGACGGTTCGTGAAGTCCGTGTTTTCCTGCGGCGTCAGGCCTTTGACCGCCGTGCCCTGCGCATGGTCCGGCTCCGGCACGATGACATAGGCGGGGTCCGTCTGACCGACGTCGCTTAAGCTGGTGGCGTTTTGCGTGTACATGCGCAGCCCGAAGCGGGAGTCGACCAGATCGACAGCCTTGCCGGCGATGCGGATGGCATCAAGGTTGTCGGAGGCGTCTTCGCCCAGGCGAAGCCCCTCGCGCGCCAGAACCCTCTTGACGGCGTCGATTTCGCCGAACCCGATCGCCATGGCGGCGTCCATCTTGGCGCGGTCGAACACGATGGCGCGGGAATAGAACGACGGATCCTGCCTGAGGTAGGCGTTCAGCTTCACCTGCATTTCCCGGAGGTTGCGGGAATAAGGGGTTTCGGCGGCGCCGGCGATGCTGTCGAAATTCTCGCGCGCCTCCTGCAACAAGCGGCTGCGGACCGCTTGGCGTCTTGTGGCTTCGGCCATCGCCTCATCGGGCGTATTGGTCTGGAAAAAGGATACCCC
>SCTB01000081.1 GCA_004297545.1 Alphaproteobacteria bacterium | reverse complement strand
TCTGGTCGTAGACCTTGCGCAGCGCAGGCGCCATCTTGTTGCAGAGCGTGCCGGCCACGATCATCACGTCGGACTGGCGCGGGCTGGGGCGCGGAATGACGCCGAAACGGTCGAGGTCGTAGCGGCTCATGTAGCTGTGGATCATCTCGACGCCGCAGCAAGCCAACCCGAATGTCATGGGCCACAGCGAACCGCGCCGCGCCCAGTCGAGCAGGTTGTCGACGGTGGAAACAAGGAACCCCTTGTCCGTCAGCTCCTTCGTCGCAGCGTTCACGATCGCATCCTGCAACTTGCCGGGCGGGATGGGCTGGATAATGCCGGGGGGTATGCTGCGCTGCTCTGCCATGATTACTCCCAGTCCAGGGCGCCCTTGCGCCACTCATATATGAATCCGACCGTCAGCACGCCGAGGAATACCATCATCGACCAGAAACCATAAACGCCGATCTTGCCGAGCGCGACCGACCAGGGAAACAGGAACGCGACCTCGAGATCGAAAATAATGAACAGGATGGAGACAAGATAAAACCGCACGTCGAATTTGGTGCGCGCATCGTCGAAAGCCTCGAACCCGCATTCGTAAGCGGATACCTTTTCGGTATCCGGCTTCTGTTTGGCGACAATGAAGGACGCCAGCACGAATAAAATGGACAGCCCCGTCGCGATGCCGAGAAAAACGACGATCGGAAAGTAGTTTATAAGGAGTTCAGATGCGATCATGTGGTGGCCAGTCTTTCTTTCCAGAGCCTTGCCAGAAGCCCGCGGGAATCACCGCGCAACAATATTACTCCTGACGCGTACCTTGTTAAAGGCTTAAAGTCTGAAAATGAACGATTTTTTGATGATACTTGAACGTCTGAAATAGGACCGGATGCTTAAAAGAAATGGCGCGAGAGACGGGACTTGAACCCGCGGCCTTCGCCGTGACAGGGCGACGCTCTAACCAGCTGAGCTACTCCCGCCAATCCTTTTTAAGCTCGGGCTTCTTCATGACCCTTTTCCAAAGGAAAGTCAATCATGAAATAGCTTATGTGTAATTTTTTATGCTGAAATTAACCGTCAAGTATGCAGCTTATATAGCTGATATATAGGTCTTTTTAGCTTAGACAACTTCCGACGGCGCGAGGCGGCAGCCTTCCGGGGCGTTCCCGGCCTCGATCTGTATCGTCGAATGGTTGATCTGGAAGCGCTCATGCAGATCCTTGGCAACACCATGCAGGAACTTGTCATCCACAGGGGTATTGGGGCGCAGCAGATGGACGGTCAGCGCCGTCTCGGTCGTGCTCATGGCCCAGATATGCAAATCATGCACCCCGGTCACCCCCGGCAGCTCGTGCAGGTAGACGAGAACACCCCGGCGGTCGATATGCTTGGGCACGCCATCCAGCGACAGGTGCAGCGCCTCTTTCGCGAGATCCCAGCAGCCCAGAATGACGATGGTCGCGATGACAAGGCTGCTCGCGGGGTCGAGCCACTGCCAGCCTGACCCCATCTGGCGGATGATAAGGGCCGCCATCACGACGCCAAAGGAAATCGCGGCATCGGCGATCATATGCATAAAGGCCGCGCGCACGTTCAGGTCATGCCGCTGCCCGCGCCAGAACAGCATGGCGGTGGCGAAGTTCACGACGATCCCGATGGAGGCGACGATAATCATCGTCGTCGTCGCGAGCGGCTCCGGCCGCGCAAAACGCTGCACCGCCTCGACGATAATCGCGCCGGTGACGAGGAAAAGCATGCCCGCATTGGCAAGGCCTGCCAGTATTGACGCGCCGCGATAGCCATAGGTGCGCTCATCCGTGGGACTCCGGCGGCCCAGCCAGGCCGCGCCCCAGGCCAGCAAAAGGCCCACGACGTCGGAGAAATTGTGCACGGCATCTGCGACCAGCGCCAGCGACTTGGCCGCGTAGCCGTAATACAGCTCCGCCCCCACGAATGCGAAATTCAGGAAGGCGCCGATCGCGAAACTGCGGTCGAAATTGGTTGGCGCGTGATGATGGTGGCCATGGTGATGCCCATGCGAATGGCCATGATCGTGCTTGCCATGCGCGTGATCGTGGCCACGGTCGAGATGATGGCTGTGACCATGGTCGCCGTGGTCGTGATCCCCGTGACTGTGGTCGTGATCTGGCGCGCTGTCCTTCTTTTTCATGAACCGCCCGGAAAAACACTTTCAAGAAACTTACCCGAAAGCGCCGCGTGAGGACAGTGAATTTCTTGCCGGCGCGATTCGGTTGTTATACTCAGTTAAAGCATAATTTTATACTCAAATTAAGCATATTTAACTATTTGTTAATAAATGATTTTTCTGTTTTGTTTTGACAAACTTTTGCCCGCTGCTAACCTGAAATTACCAGCAGGAAACAAAGACAAACCGGAGAAACTTCAGAAACGATGACCGACCGCGATAAAAAGAAAGACGACCTCCACAACCCCTTCAACCTCTCCAATTCATTCAATCCTGCAAGCCCCTTCTGCCCGTTAAACCCCGGCTACGCGATAAACCCGATGAAGTCGCTCAACCCCTTTGACTCGATTAACCCCCTGAAACCCCTCAGCCCCTTCAAATAAGGAGAAGAGAAACCCTACCCACACCCCCTGACACACACACCCTGACAACTAATTTTTACTCGTGACCTGACCGTGAACAACTGACCGGCGGAGGAAGCTGAAAAGCCTCCGCCGGTTTTTCTTTTCGTAATGTGTGGCGACTTTCCTGTCATTCTGAGCGCAGCGAAGAATCTCACTTTGAGACAAGAGAAGGGGGATTCTTCGCTGCGCTCAGAATGACAAGCTATTCGTAACCCCGGCGCACGCCGGGGTTACGCTGCAGATTGGATTTAGACGCGGGAAAAGGGTATCGTTTTGTTATTGGATTTCAGAGAAAACATTATCACACAAAAGATGTAAAAAAATCTATGCGGCCAGCAATCAAATACACATTCGTCGCATACTGCATTGCTATTTTAGCGATGTATGTCTGGGTGTTTTGGTCAATTAATTTTCACCCAGAGCCGTCGAACCACTATCACTACAGCATTATAGATTCCGTGGGAGACCTTCTATGGATTTTACCTGCCTTATATTTTTCAGTCGTTTGCCGATCTTTATATCTGAAGGAAAATTCTTGGCAGAATAAAAAAGCTTGGGCTATTACAACATTTTTTACTTTGACGGTCATAGCTATTGGGTCGCTGGCAGCTACTATGCTTCTCTCGTTCTCTTTGGATTGTGACTGTCGTCACAATCTCCTTTCTCCTATTTTTCTCCTTATCATTTTTAGTGCCTTTTGGTGGACATTTAAAAAGCTGTTACATCTGTAAAGAATGTCACAATGAAAATTATCCCACCCCGTAATTCCCCCAAAGGCTTCTCCCTTATCGTTCTCGCCGTAGGGCTGGGGGTGGCGGGTTGCTGCTGGCGGCTTATCTGCACCTCCGCCGGTTTTTTCTTTTCGTAATGTGCAGCAACTTTCCTGTCATTCTGAGCGCAGCGAAGAATCTCACTTTGAGAAACAAAAAGGGGGAATCTTCGCTGCGCTCAGAATGACAAAGTATCGGTAACCCCGGCACACGCCGGGGTCCCTGCACCATCGGCACTCATGGCGGCCCCGCCGTTATCGCGGATAGGCGTTTGTCTCTAGATATCGGAACTCGTTCTACTTCATTCCTTCATTTATACAGATGACTTCGCTCTCTTTCGCGACAGGAAAAAGCGTGTAGGAATTGAAATATACGCTTGCTCTGAACTGTATACAAAACTCCTTCAATTTTGTCAGTTCTGCATATGGCCGCGTTCCACCGTCGATTAATTTTATTAACTTAACCTCAGCGGTTACTGTTTGATGCGGTAAAAGCAAGGTCATGTCATCGAGTGGGAGCATACGCAAATCAAAAGCGTCATCTGTGATATTGATCCAGCCTTCCCGATTATTATAAAGATTACTTAGTACAGTTCCATTGGGGGAAAGCACCTTTACTCTTATAGCGCGCGGCACATTTTTAAAAGATGCATTACCTGGCTGCGGAATGGATAATGAATCGTCAAAAGACAGGTTTCTAGAACTCTCATTCGTAACAGAGGCTTTGACAATTTGAGTATCAGGATCAAAAGTAATCGAAATTATTACTGGTGGAAACACGAACCAAGCCAAGCCAAAAATAGAAATCGCAATGACGGCGATTACAAGGAAAACATTTAAATACATTTGGACAACCGGGTATCTGCGGGCGCACGCTTATATTGAATTACACTTATTTGATTATAGACCCGTCGCGGCGCAAAGTATATCAAGGCATTGTGCCCGTTCGCATCACCCGCGATATAGCGGCGCAACATCAAATGGGGGCGGGGTCGATTGATTATTCACTTATTGAATGGGCGAACGGGCGACGCAATTATATTGCCATTTTGATAAAATAAGTTGCGAAAATCGCAATTATCGTGTATGATGGTTTTCAGGAAAGGGAACCAGATGACCGCAACGCCCGTCCAGCCCGCCCCTTCGTCCGTAACACACCGGCGGCGCGGCGCTCCAAAAGGCAACCGCAACGCCCTCAAATCCGGCCGCTATACGGCAGAGGCCAAGGCCGGGCGCAAAGGAAGAAGGCTGCTCTTGAGGCAGTTGCGGGCGGGGCTGGCCTATGCGCGTTCCGTCATCCGGGCCCGGGCCGCCGCCGAAAACCTCTTCCATACCCCCTGCCCTACCCGGTCAGGAGAAAAAATTTTCAAAAATCGAAAAACAATTCCCGCAGGGATGGGGCCGGTACCCGCCCTGTCGCATGTGAGCGGATATTACAGCACTCCGGAATCCGAAGAGTCCCCTCTCCCATGCAGGTCCCCGTTAAGGGGACGCTGCATGCGGCGAAGCCGCATGGAGGGAGAGGGTTAGGGTGAGGGGGTGGTTCAACCAGCGCCGACTATATGGTTTTTTGCTGCACCGCCCCCCTCACCCTGCCCTCTCCCTCCCGCTGCGCGGGGGGAGAGGGGAGAACTGGCGTTTTGCAAAAGTCCCCGCCCGCCCCCATCTGGAGAAAAAATTTTCAAAAACCGAAAAACAATTCCTGCGGGGGTACGGCGGCAGCGCATTGAATTTATATGCTGCAACGAGTATTGTCTGAACGTGACAAAAATCATTGCCTCCGGCGCCTCCAAAGGCTTCTCCCTTATCACCCTCGCCGTCGGGCTGGGGGTAGCGGGGTTGCTGCTGGCGGCTTATCTGCACCTCTGGCGGGTGGAGATGGAGAAGCACAAGATCGACGTGACAAAGCAGCATATGCGCGCCATTCACGTCGCCCTGACGCGCTATGTCGCGCAGCAGGCCAAACTCCCCTGCCCGGAAAGCCCGGCGCCGCAAAGCACGCATCACGGCGCAAAAGGCGATTTCTGCGCCCATAACGACGACGAAAACCCCTATCTGGAGCGGAACCCGGTGTGGACCGGCGTGGCCCCCCTTCACGCGCTGCACCTGAATGACGAGAACGCGCTGGACGGATGGGGAAACAAATTCACTTATGCGGTAACGCGAACGCTGACGCTGGAAAAGGCGCTGCAGAGCGCGCAACCCAGTCATGGCGTGCTGCAGGTGGCGGATGCAGAGGGGCGAAACAGGCTCAGCAGCGGCGGCGCCCGTTACGTGCTTATCTCTCACGGGCCTTCGGGCGCGGGAGGATGGACCCGGCAGGGCGTACGCCGCCCCTGCGCCGAAGATACGCTGGACAGCAGGAATTGCGACGGGGATATGGGTTTTGTCCAGGCCGGGTTCTCGCTGGCGCCCGGGGAGACATTCTATGACGATGTGCTGCTGGCCGACGATTTCAAGGATCGCAACACGCTCGAACAGCTGGCCTGGTGCAACATGCGGCAGGCGTTTTACGCGCCCGGCGATCCTTCCGCTGACGCCGATGGCTGCGTGCTGCGCAAAGGCGTCTGGAGGGGCGCCTGCACGCTCTCGAAAATTGACCCCATCCAGCCCGACTGGGAAATCGGAAATGCGCAAGTGCTTTTATCACCATCGGTCGCACCGAAGATGACGCGTATCTGGTATCTTGACCACTTTACGAGCAAATGCGCCTGCCCGGACGGGTTTGAAATATTCTCGGCCGGAGAGTGGGATGACTCAGGCGTGCCGGCGCGCACGGCGCTCCGCCATGTCACCAACGATCGCAGGTACCCGAGGGGATATTACGTCATGCACGAGAACCCCGGAGACAAGGCGCCCGACCTGGTATTTTTTATCGGGCATGACTGGGCCCGCACAAGATTAACAAGCTGTACGGCGAAATGAAAACGATGCGAATGAATAAAGCCTCTTCCGGCGGCTTCTCCCTTATCGCCCTCGCTATCGGCATTGCGGTGGCGGGGTTGTTGCTGACGGCTTATTTGCGCCTGTGGCAGGTGGAAGTCGAGAAGCGCAAGATGGAGGTGACGCGGGCGCATATGCGCATCATCCACACCGCGCTGACGCGCTATGCGGCGCAGCACGCGACACTGCCCTGCCCCGAAAACCCGGCGCCGCGGGCCAAACGCGACGAAGACAGGGACAGGAAAAACTGCGCGCCTCCCACCCTGAAGCAGGGCGCGAGCGACAACGGGGTCTGGACCGGCGTCGCGCCTTTGCAGGCGCTGCACCTGAATGAAGAGAACGCGCTGGACGGCTGGGGAAACAAATTCACCTATGCCGTGACGCGCACGCTCACGCACGAAAGATCGTTGCAGGGGGCGCGGCCCAGATACGGCATCCTCCGTGTCGTGAATGCGCAGGGGCAGAACGTCCTGACCATCGACGGCAGCGCGCGCTACGTTCTGATATCGCACGGGCCGTCCGGCGCCGGCGCCTGGTCTGCGCAGGGCGTGCGCCGCCTTTGCCCCGACGGAACTCTCGACAGCCAGAACTGTGACGGGGACAACTTTTTCGTCAAGGCCGGTTTTTCCCTGGCGCCGGGCGCGTCGTTTTACGACGACGTGCTGCTCGGCGACGACTTCAAGGACCGCAGCACGCTGGAGCAACTCGCCTGGTGCAACACGCGGCAGGCCTATTATGCGCCCGCCGACCGGACAGCGGATAAAGACGGCTGCGTTCAGCGCCAGGGCGTCTGGACAGGCGCCTGCACGCTGTCGACGGCCAGCCAGACGCTCGGTTTGCGGACGCCGCCGGTACCATCGATCGTTATGCCGCCTGCCGGAAAATCCGTTGCCGGGTCTGCCCAGAAGCTGGTGGAAGGCGGCGCCATCCCCCCGGGCAACAACCTGCCGGGCGAGTGCCAGTGCGGGGCCGACTATATTAAATTCAACCCCGGTGATTGGGACGACCGCCGGACATCACCCGCCTTCGCGCCGACGGGATATTTCGACTCCAGGGTCCCCGGCTCATGCCTGGTGCCCTCCGGCAAGGACCTTGCCGCGCTGACGCCCGCCAGCTGGTGCCTGAAAACCTTCTGGATGCGCACGGCCCTGTTCAGCTGCACGCCAAAATAAAATTCAGCGTTTGCTCTGGCGGCGATCCCAGAGGACGGGAAGGCTGATGGTTAAAGTCGTGCCGAGGCCTTCCTGGGAATCCACCCGCACGCTGCCGCCCAGCTTCTGGGCTTCCGCCTTGATGACATACATGCCGACGCCGCGCCCCGCGTGCATGTCAGCCGCGTCGCGGGTCGAGAAATCCTCGTCGAAGACATGCTGGATGATATCGTTGTCGCGCAGTCCGTCCGCCGCGCCGCCCTTCTGCCGCAGTTTTCTTGACACCTGCTCGCGCGAAATGCCGCGCCCGTCGTCGGCGATGATGAGCTGAAACTTGTCGCGCGACCCGTTTTCGTAATTCGTGCGGATATGCACCTGCAATTCCGGCGGCTTTCCGCGGGTGCGGCGCTGCAGGGGCGGCTCGGCGGCATGGTCGACGATGTTGCGCGCGATATGCGTGAGGCTGTCGAAAAACTCGCGGTAGAAATCCGGGAAGACGCGCACATCGTCGCCCGCGTCATGATGAATGCGTATCTGGCGTCCCGAGGCTTCCGCGAAATGAGCGAGCTGCGTCTCGAAAAAGCTGAGCAGATCCTGCACCGGCAGCGACGCCACGCGCTCGAAAAACATGCGTTCCGCGATTTCCGGCGAGGCTTCGCCCTTCTCCATCACATGCCGCAAATCCTTGCCGAAGCGCAGCAGCTGCGCGCTGTCGAGGCAGATGAGATCCTCGACGCTTTCGAAGGCGTCGCCCCAGATCTCCCGGCCCAGCCAGCGCGTGTAATCGATGCTGCGGTCGAAGCGCGCGCGGTAACCGGCGCGGATATTCGCGAAGTCCTGGCGCCAGCTTGCCTCGGGAAGGGCCTCCAGCATGTCTTCCAGCTCGTGCAGCAATGCCGAAAGATCATGCAGGTAGAAGAACGAAGCCATGCTTTTCAGCGTATGCAGGTCGCGCTTGAGAATGTCGCGCTCGCGCGTTTCGCCTCCCGCGGAAAAGACCGACTGGATGATGCGGCAGAAATGCACATAGCTGCCGCGGTTGGCGGCGATGCGCAGCGTGCGCAGGACTTGCTCCTCTTTCGCCTTCAGCTCCGCCTGCGCGCGCGCCTTTTGCGAAATGTCGGTCGCGACGAGCAGGATGCCCGTCACCGCGCCGTCCACGGCGTACATCGCCTTGTAAGACAGGGCGACGGTAAGCCCCAGCGAATGCGCGTAATACTGCGGCGCCAGCGCCGCAAGCTCGTCGAAGGAATGCGCCGTCATCGTGTGGCTGAACATGACCTCAATGAGCGTGAGGAAGTCTTCCCGGGCCATCCCCTCAAGCCTAAGGACATCCGCCACATGTTTCCCGGCGGGGTTGCCCTCCAGCAGCGACAGGCAGGCCTGCGAAAAACCGGCGCCGCAGATGCCGTCGTGGTCAAAGAACAACAGCGCCTGGCCGAGACTTTCCAGCATGGCGCGGTTGACCATGTTCAGGCGCTCGAGCTCGAAGTTGGTCGCCGTCAGCTCGGAGGAGCTCAGGGACAGGTTGCGCATGGCCATCTTGAGCCGGTCCTCGTTTTCCAGCAGCGCTTCGTTCACCCCCGACAGGAATTCGGGGAAGGCGCCAAGCACTTTTCTGGCTTCCGGCGGCAACCCCGGCGTCGCGGCGGCAGACATGATCGCGGGAGCGGAGACGTCTGGGTCCTCCATCTCGAAGCTCCGCTTCAACAGCCTTAATAGCCGCTTGACGAACATCCTTATGCCGCCTTGTCCTCTTCGGAAATATGAGTGATTGTCATTGTCTGGTTATGCAGCTCGGAAAATCCCGTCTCCGAAAACGGGCAGATTTCGCCGTAAGAATAGAACCCGGCAAAGGCCGAGTTTTTGCCGATCGCATGCATGACGGCTTCGACTTCTTCGTCCACCGATCCGCCCATGATGATTTTCCTGCCCACGCAGCTGACGAGCAGTGTCGCGGAATTGCCCTTGCGGCCTTTCATGCTGGCCTCCTCTGCCGCCTCGCCCGCGCCGTCGACGAGCGAATCCGTATCGGCGTACATGAGGCTCACGAGGCTGCCTTGCGGCAGGTCGCCCGCCATGGTCAGGCTTTCCGCTTTGTGATCGACGTCAAGAATGGTGCGGATGAGGCCGGTTTCCTGGCGGTCTTCCTCGCGCAGGATGGCGAAGGGATAAAGCAGGCCGCTTGCCGGCAGGTCTGCCGCCTTGTCGCCGAGATACTCCTTGTAAAGCTTGAGCGCCGGCTTGCCGTCCAGTTCAAACAGCACGTTGCCCTTCGCCTTCGTCACGCGGCGCACGGGGCCGAAGGGCTTCCACCCTCCGCGCGAGCCGCTCTTCACGCGCACCCTGTCGCCATAGAGCCCGAAGGCCACGGCATGGTCCTCGAACACTTTGCCGTTCAATAGCGTATGCGTCTGGCCGAACGACGTGCCGTCGCCCGCCAGGCCGCCCGTGATGACGACTTTCTTGCCGACCGCATCCGAAATGCCGCGCACCAGTTCGCTGCCGTTCACGTTCAGGCCTGGGCTCAGAACGAAAATGCTGCTGAGATTCGGCGCGGTGAGGTCCTGCCCGATGCGCAGGCCGGCCTGGCGCGAGGATTCCGCCCCCGTCACCTGCGCGCGCGCAACCTTCACGTCCGTCGCGTCGAAATGCATGGCGACGATCGAAAAGCTGTCGTCGGATACGCCGTCGGCCGAGATCTCCCCCGCGGTCGAGCACCCCACGATATTGATGCCGGCATCCGCGCAGGCCTTTTCGATATCCTTGCGCTCCCTGAAGAAGCCGGGCGCCGCGAACAGCGCCGCGATCTGGGGCGCGATGGCTTTCGCCTTCATCAGCGCGTCCGCCAGCCCTTTTTTATCCGACTTGAATGAAAATGTTTTCATGAAACGTCCTCCTGGTTAAAAAAATATCAGCAGCGGCCCGCCGACTGCTGTTCCTTCATCATGAAATTCACGATGACGCCGCCGTCGCTGACGCGGCCGTCGCGGTCGTTATAGGCGAAATGCAGGTGCACGGCGTCGCGGCCCGGCTCGATGTCCGTCGGCGGCACGACGAAGGGAAAAGTCATTTCAAATGCGTTCCCATAGCCGTTCAGGCAGTTCTTGACCTTGGTGCCGACGATATTGGCGACCGCGCAGGCGATGTCGCTGCGGATGACAGGATCATCCGACAGCTCCGCCGCGAAAAAGCTGCGCGCGGTGAGCGCCAGCATCTGGTCGTCGAAAGTGAAGTAAAGCTTCGCCGGCACGCCATTGGCGTTTTTGAGGACAAGGCAGGCGCTGGTCTTGCCCGCCGCCTCCGACTGCCCGAAGCGGCCGACCGAGGCCGTCACGACCGACTGCTCGAACATTCCGTTGAAGGTTTCAACGACCGTCGCCGCCATGATGTCGGCGATTTCTTTCAGCAACCGGGGTGTTCCTGGCATGGCTGTCACCCGCTGCTTCTCTGGGCGCCGGCTGTCTTGCGCTTGTCGATCCACTCCAGCACTTTTTCGACTTTTTCCTTGAAGGTTTCGGGCGTCACCGGCTTGATGATATAGGCCGTGGCCCCCGCCTTGATCGCTTCGATCATGTGATGCTTGTCGTTTTCGGAAGTGACCATCACGAAGGCCACGTCGTCGAACTTCCGGTCCTGCCGGCATTCCTGCATCAGCGCATAGCCGCTTTTTCCGGGCAGCAGCCAGTCAACGAAGATAATATCGTATTTCTTGGAATCGAGCTTGCCCTGGGCCTCGTTAGTATCCCCCACCATGTCGATGCGGCTGAACCCCATCGCCTTCAAATTCTTCTCGATCGCCTGGCGGATAATCAGGTGGTCGTCGAGAACGAGGATTTCCAATTGCGATACATTAACGGTCATGAACAGGCCCCCCCTGTCTCTCAAATATAGGCCTAAATCCTTAAGAGGAGATTAGCCCCCGGCGCAAGGGGTGGTATCCATAAGGCCGTATTTTTTCATAATGTCCCCAGCTCGCCTCCGCCACCTTATTTTATTGACAGTTCAACCCTATGTTTCGTATTTTCCCGCTGCCTGAATGCGCATTCCCGGGACCGGCTGCAAGGAGCGGTTTTTAGTGAACCTGACACCTGAAGAACTCGGCCGGAAGATCAAGGAAGCGCAGGAAAGGCAGGGGCAGACTCCGGGGGCTCCGGTCCACAAGGATACGAGTACGCCGGCCGGCCGCGCGATGCGCGCGGGGATTGATCTGGCAGCGGCGCTTCTGGTGGGGGGATTTCTCGGATACTGGCTCGATAAATGGCTGAATACCAAGCCCCTGTTCATGATTTTACTGTTCTTCATGGGGTTTGCGGCGGGCTTTCTGAATATCTACCGCTCCCAGACCGGTCAGGACTTTAAAATCGGCATGGGGGATTTAGATAAAGGCAAGCCCGACAACGAGAAAAAGGAATGAAAACCCGTGGCGCATAGTCCGCTCGAACAGTTTGTCATCAAGCCGATCATCCCCCTTCAAGTGGCGGGCTACGACCTGTCCTTCACCCAATCCGCGCTATGGATGATGATCGGCGTGCTCGCGACGACCGCGCTCATGGTCATGGGCGTCCGGAACAAGCAGCTCGTCCCCGGCCGCCTGCAGAATATTCCCGAGATGCTTTACGAATTCGTGGCCGGCGTCGTGAACGACAACCTGCACGAAGAAGGCAAAAAGTATTTTCCCTTCGTGTTCTCGCTGTTCATGCTCGTGCTGATGGGCAATCTTCTGGGCCTCGTCCCCTATTCCTTCACCTATACCAGCCATATCATCGTAACCGGCGCGCTCGCGCTGCTCGTCTTCTTCATGACCACGCTGATCGGCATCGCCCGCCACGGGCTGCACTTTTTCTCGATCTTCCTGCCGCCGGGGCTGCCCTGGGTCATGGCGCTGCTGATCGTGCCGATCGAGATTATCTCGTACCTGTCGCGCCCTCTTAGCCTCTCCGTCCGTCTTTTCGCGAACATGACGGCGGGCCATACGATGCTCAAAGTCTTCGCGGGCTTCAGCGTGTCGCTGATCGGCATCTCTTTCGGCGCGGTGCTGGGCATCCTGCCCGTCATCGTCAACATGGCGCTCCTGGGCCTCGAGACCATGATCGCCTTCATCCAGGCTTACGTTTTCGCGATCCTGACCTGCATCTACATCAAGAGCGTGATTGAATTGCACTAAAGATTAAGACTTCAACCTCAACCCTAAAAAAAGGAAGACTAAAATGGCTGATATCGAACCCCAAATCCAGGCCGCTAAAATGATCGGCGCCGGCATCGCGGTGACCCCGCTTCTCGGCGTGGGCATCGGGCTTGGCATCCTGTTCGCCAGCATCATCAGCGTGATGGGCCGCAACCCCTCGATGGCTGACAACGTGAAAGGCACGGGCCTGTTCTACTTCGCGCTCGTCGAGGCGATCGGCCTCTTCGCGCTCGTTATCGCGCTGCTCATGCTCTTCGTCCTCTAATTCCTTTTGACGGAAAAACGATGCCAAAACGCCGGCTGAACAGTCTTTTCATTTTCGCCCTCGGCATGCTGATGTGCATGACGGTCGCGCTTGCCCCTCTTCCCTCCTTCGCAGCGGAAGAGACGGAAGGCAAAACCGTTATTGAGGCGGAGAAAGAGGCCGTAAAGCCGGCGCATGAGGCTGATAAATCGTTCGAGACATCCATGAAGATGGTGTTGCCCGGGAAAGCGCATGAAGGCAAGGAAGCCGAGGAAAACGTCGGCTTTCCCCAGCTGAATGCGAAGACCTATCCCAGCCAGCTCTTCTGGCTGTTCGTGACATTTGCCCTTCTGTACGTCCTGATGTCGAAACTGGCGCTGCCCAAAGTGGGCGCGGTGCTGGATGCGCGCCAGTCGCACAAGGAAGGCGACCTGAAACGCGCGGCGCAGCTGCAGGAAGAGGCCACCAAGGTGAAAGCCGCCTATGAAGCGGCCATCGCCAAGGCGCAGGCCGAGGCGCAGGAGGCCCAGGCAGCGGCTGAGCAGGAAATCTCCGAGAAAATCGCGGCAGAGAACGCGAAATTCACGGAAGCCGCCCGCAAGCGCGTCGCCACGGCCGAGCAGAACATCGCCCGCGCCAAGGACGACGCCGTTGCATCGCTTGCGGATATTTCCGCCGATGTCGCCGCCGAAATGGTGAACAAGATCGCCGGCGTCCAGATCAACAAGGCCGAGGCGAAAAAGGCCGTAACGACGGTCATGCAGAAGGAGGTTGCGTAACATGGGACATGATGGTTTCCTTTCCCTCGCGGATGCGCATACCTGGGTTCTGTTTGCCACCATCGGCTTCGTCGCCGTCGTCTGGAAGTATGGCCGCGCCCCAATTGCCGCCTTCCTCGATGCGCGCACCGCCAAGATCAAGGCCGCGCTGGACGAGGCCGAGCGCCTGAAAACCGAAGCGCAGGACCTGCTGGCTGATGTTCAGAAGAAGCATCGCGACGCCATCCAGACTTCGCAGAAAATCATCGATTCCGCGCGCGAAAACGCCGTACGTATCCAGAAGGAAGCGGAGCAGCGCCTGTCGGATAGCGTGAAGCGCCGCGAAGCCCAGCTGATCGAACGCATCAAGCGCGCCGAAGCCGCTGCGTTGCAGGAACTGCGCGACCAGGCCGCCGATATCGCCGCCAAGTCAGCCGAAATCCTGCTTCAGGAGGCGATGTCCAAGCGCAGCTCCAAGCTTGTCGACGAAGCCATCGCCGACATCTCGAAACAGGCGGCTTAACCTTAAGAAATTTCAGGCTTTCGGCGCAGTCCGTTGCGCCTGCGGCGCTGTTTTGCGCGCGGCATCCAGCATCGTCGCTGCCGGGCCGGCGGGATGCTTCGCGTCCCACTCTTTCAGTTCCTGCTTGTACATTTCCAGTTCCGCCTTCGCGCCCGTCAGGTCGCCGAGCTCCATCTGCGCGAGCGTGTATTTGTTGGAGGAATCCGAGCTGCGCATCCATCTTGGCAGGACGGAGTCGTTCGCCTTCATAATTTCTTCCTGCTTCTTGATGTTCAGATCTATCACGCGCTGCAGCTCGGCGATATTTTTCGGGTCGTGCATGTCCATCTTGAGGATTTCCGTCATCGGGATTTGCCCCTCCTTGTTGCGGACGGGCTTGCCCTTAAGATTCTCATCCTTCATGTCGACAGATGTGCGAAGGATAGTAATCGGAACGTGCTTGTAGGCGCGGATAGACGGCTTTCCGTCTTCCGTTTTAATGTCGCGTTTTTGCGGTTTCGATTCCTCGGCGATTTGCTTATCCACATCGTCCCAGGCGCTTTTGGCGTCGGCCCCGGCGCGGCGCGCCTCGATCAGCTTGTTGCCTGCATAGGCGACAAGACCGACCGCCAGCACCGTAATGACCACGGGCGCCGCCGCGACAGCGACGGTCGCAAGAGCGCCGGTTCCGAACACGGCAGTGGCGCCTGCCGTAAGGGTCGTCACGGCGCCGGCGCTCATCGCCGCAGAGCCGACGGCAAATCCCGTTGCCGCCGTCGCGCCGACGACGACGCCGCGTTCGATTTTATGGCTTGTCGTTGTTTCCCTCGAAATCTGGTAGACGCCGTCTACGGCCGTGACGGCGATGTTCGCGACAGGAACGAATTTCGCGGCGCCTTTGATGGCGGGCATCGCTGTTCCCGTGGCATCCAGTATGCCCTCGCCCGCCTGAAGCACCGAGGTGGCCAGGTTGGCGCCTGCGATCTTCATTCCGGTTTTGTCGCCGGTCTCATGCGCCTGGATCATCCCCTCAATCGAGAACACCAGGCCCACGGCGCCGCCCACGGTATTGCCTATCCCGCCTTTGACAATCTCCGGCGCGACGCGTGTTTCGTTGGCAGGAGCCGTGCCGTTCGGCAGAAACTTCGACGTTCCCGTTCCCGTTTCCGACGCTACGGGAGTCCCGGGTTGCCGGGAGGTCGCCGTTATACTGATCTCCTGCGGCGGCTGCGGCTTTGCCTGGGGTTGCCCGCCGGCCGGCTCCGAGGGCGGCTGCGTGGATGCGCCCGCCTCCGGCCCCTTTTGCGAAGATGCCGTGCTCACCCCCTGTTTGGCCTCAGGCTGCGGCGCTGCCGTTGAATACGCCGCGGCAACGGTCCCCTCGAACGACTTGACCATCAGATGCGTGGCGACTTTCTTGTTCGCGGGATCGATGTTGGTCGTGCCGCCGCCTTCGGCGGGGAACGTCTGAAGGACCCAGCCCCGCTTTGAATAATATTCGACCAGTTCGGGTTTTTTAACATCCACGCTAAGATTAACGGCGGTTTCGCATCGCTGTACGGCCAGAGCATCGAATTCCTGCAGCAGGCGGCTGGCGATCCCCTTTTTCTCGTAGTCCGGCCGTGTATAGAGATCATCCCCTAAAAGCCCGCCGCGCTTGTCGTCCCTGACGACCGATGCCAGCGCGACCGGCTTGTCTCCGTCGAGGGCGACAAACAGCTTGTCCGGCGAGTCATGCGCCGGTTTAAGGAACTGATCCAGGCGGCGCTGCACCAGCACCTCCTGTTCCGGCGTGACCGTATCGGATTTAAAATAGAGTTTGCGCATCAGTTTCGCGATGCCCTCGCGGTCGGATTCCTGCGCGGAACGCACCGTTATTTGCGCCGCCTGCGTTTTTTCGGCAAGCAGCTTGCCGAAGCTGCTGCCAGGCTTTACGTGACCTGCCTGATCCTGCATCGCTTCCAGCGCCGCCGCCGGGTTCTGGCGATAGAGGTTATCAAAAACCTCCGCGTAGGCTTTTAAGTTTCCTTGCACCCTGGGATCGCCTTCACGGAGATAATCCGTGCTGTACGTGACTTTTCTAAGCGCTTCTACCGGGTCCACTGTCGCGATCTCGCGAACCGCGCCAGCGAATTCCTGTCTCGCCCTTTCGAAGATGGGATTGCCCGGCTCGAGCACACCGGACAGATCGTGAGCAAGCTTCAGCCGTTGCGCCGCCGGCAGAGTCTTGGTTCCGTCAAATGCGCTTTTCACCCAGGGCTCTGCCGCCTTTTTAATGACATCCGTGTTCGGGCTTCCATTTTCCAGCAGCATATTAATGGCGCGCAATGCGGCGGCAGGATCAGCCTCGATAGCCTTTTGCGCAAGGGCATTGAGCCGCGCATCGTCCCCCGCCTGCAACCCATTCATGCTCGCCTTGAGAGTCTCAATAGACCATTCCCGTATCGTTCCCGCGTTCGCAGGATCGTTCACCATAGGATTGAACATTCCATTGGCGATCTTTATGCCGCTGGAATTGTTTTGAACGTCTTCCACAAGGCTTGCGTTTCCGGTGCGCAACCCGCGGATTGAATTAACGAGTTTCTCCTGCAGGATGCTTTCGATGCTTCCACCAGCGGCAGCGGCGTCAAGATCTCCGGGCGCCATGGCAACCGAGGATAGAATCTGGTCGGGACGGATTATTTGGGTGCCCGCCTTGCCAAACTCATAACTGCCGCGGTCTGCAGCGGAATTGTTCATTCCTTGCAGAAGCATCATATGCGTCGACAGGCCAAGACCATCCCAGTTGACGTTATGCTGTATCAAATTCTCGAAGGCAGTCTGGACGCGCGGGCGGATGACATCGCCGTATTTTTCCATCATTTCGCTAGAGGTCAAAGTGCCTTTCGGCGGGACTTTTCCCTCTTTGGCGAGGGCATCCACCACATCCCGCGTCATGCCGGAAAGCGGGAAGGCATCCCCTCTCAGCGGGCCCGCCAGATGCTCATTCATATGCGTGCGCGTAGACACATGACGGAGGGTATAGTCACCGTCCATCAGGAAGGCGATATCCTGATTGCCGAGCTGGACGCGGGCCTCCGTTCGAGCCGTCACTGTATTGTTGCGCGCGAATTCGGCGCTTTTCCGTTCCATCTCCTGACGAATGTTCCGCAGCGCCTCGGGCGCCAGGTCGATGTCGGCCGTAATGCCGGACATGCTTTGTGCGGCCTTATTCAGATTGTCATATCCCTCAATGCGGGCTGCGGAGAAGTGATGCTGCAGGTTTTCAGGACTGTAGGCATTGACGACACCGCGGACGGCCTCTGCCACGCGCGCAGGATTGTCGCGATCGAACGACATATCCCTTATCTTCGGGTTGGCAGCCTCGATGTCGCTCAGGAGCGCGCTGACGTCTGCCGCCTTCTGTCCGGCGGTGATCTTTCCCTTTTGTTCCTGCACATCCAGAGCGGTCAGATAGGCGCTTATCTCCAACGGGGTCAGGCCGTGCGGCATAACGTATTCAGCCGCCACGCCCTTGAAGCCGTATTGGGCGAACTTCTCTTCCGCCTGCGGCCGGAACGCGGGGTCGGGCAAGGTAACCCGGATATTGCGGCCCTCGGTGTCCTTTACTCTGGCCTTGGCAACGTACATGGATTCCTTCTGTGTTACATCCACATCGCCGCTGGTCGCAACGTCATTGATTGTCTTCAGAATTTTCGTGCGCCCCGCGTTCGCCGGCGGAGTGGAGAGGGGTTTTGCGAATTCCGGCTTGATCTCCTTCATCGCGTCAACCGGGTCGAGCGCCGGCTGACCCTCGAACGTATAACTGCCGTTGGCATTCTTCTTCGCGAAGGTGACGGACTTGACCTTGACGTTCGGCCCCGCCTTTACGAGCGTCTCATACGCTTCGGTCGCAAGCGTCCCGTCGCGCATGATGATGTTGCCTTCGGGCGTCTCAAGCTCCAGCATAACAGGCCGCGCGTCCTGGAAACGGGGCTTCTGTGTGGCGCCCACCGCCTGGTAAATCTTCGCCGCGAATTCACCGCCCTGCTTCGTGTAGTTGCGGGCATATTCGCCTGCGGTCGCGGCATCCGACGTCGTATAAAGCATATTGCCGATTTCATGGGCGCGCGCCGCGATAAAGCTGTTTTTCTTCATCACTTCCACCACCTGGGCATCCGTCACGTTGCCCCGGCCCGCCACGTCTTCCATGACCGCGCGCACCTTGTCCTGAGCGCCGGTGTATTGCGGCTTGAAGCCTTCGGTGAGGATGGAGAAGAGATAGCCTTCCGACGTCCCGTGCTGGAGCGTCACGGTCTTCGCCCCGCCTGCCGGCGCCGCCGCCTTGTTGAACCTCTCCTTCAGAGACACAAGCCATCTGCCGGACTCCTGGTTAAGATCCAGGCGGCGGTAATAGGGGTCATCCAGCGGGCGTCCGCCCGGAATGTCGAGATAGTTCAGCGCTGACACTGACCCGACCTTTTTGAAGTCGTCAACGGTGAGCGGTTCCACCTTTGCGCCGTTGGCCCTGAGTTGCAGAAGCTTCTCTCTGTCCTGCGGATACAGGTTCATGTTGGAGTAGTTATAAATATCCACGACGGTTCTGCCGCTTTTCGCAAATTTTGCCGTGAACCATTCATCAAAAGCGGCACGCTTGGCGCGGCCGTCGGTCAGAGACGCCGGATCGGAAGTCGCCATCCTCTCGTATGCATCGGCGATTTCCGCGGGCATGACGTTTCCCGCCTTGGCCGCCTTCCAGGCCTCGGGCTTTCCCTGCTCCTTCAGCTGCCATGCGATTTCAGTCGCTGTCGCCTGGGCGTCCGCCTCGACGACGCGTTTTTGAAATATGTGGTCTTCCGGGCTGACCAGCTTGCCCTGAAAGGCGTTTATCGCCTCCAGGTGCGCCTGTTGCAGGTGCCGCAGCTCGTGCGCCAGTATCAAGGTGAAATCGCCTTCCGTCGAAAATCCCTGCAGCGTGATTTTCTGTGGCGTTCCCGTCATCCTGTCTCCGGTGACGGCAGCCTCTTCCCACATGCCGCCGCCGCGGCTCAGCGGGTCCGGATTGACGTAGAGAGGCAGCTTCGTTTGTTCGGCGATGCGCACCAGTTCCTTTCCCTCGGGCGTCTGTTCGAGGGTTTCCATGGCGCTGTTGATGCGCCATTTCCTGACCATATGACTGGACGTGACAAGAGCGCTGGGCGTGTCCATCGCGATTTTGATATTCTCCGGCAACATCGCCACATGTTGCTTAAGCCGCGCATAGGCGTGCGCCAGCATCTCTTCAGGGGTCGGTTCCCGCCTCGGCGTTGTCATCGGCTTTAACGGCTCGTTCTTCGGCACGGGAACGGGGATATCCTTGGGGCTGCCGTGCGTCTCCTTCCATTCGGCGACGCGCTTGTCCACTGCAGCCGTCTGATCCGGCGTCAGCTGCGCCAGCGCCTCCGTCACGGCAGGAGGGTTGACATTATTGCGGGCGGCGAGCTTGTACCAGAACGCGGCTTCTGCCTTGTCCTGCGGAACGCCCCGTCCTTCCGCATAACGATTGCCAAGGGCGAAATGCGCGCCGCCATCGCCCAGCTCGGCCGCCTTGCGGAACAGTTCAAGAGCCCTTGCATCGTTCCGTTCAACGCCACGGCCATGTTCCAAATGATAGGCGAGTGCCGTCATCCCCGGCGGATACCCCTGGTCGGCGGCGAGCGTAAACCATTTCACGGCTGCCGCGTCATTCTGGGGCATCGCATCGCCCATGGCGTAACGCCGGCCCGTTTCGACCTGTGCGATCGCAAAACCGCGCTCCGCCGCCGCCTGGGACCATCCCGCCGCTGCCTTTGGATCCTTTTCGAATCCGTTGATGCCGTATTGATAATTGTTTCCCAGCTGCCACTGCTTTGCGGGATCGCCGCCCTGCGCCGCCTGCTTCAGTTCCATCGGCTTGTCGACGGGATGCCCCAGAATAGATTCCAGATAGGCGGGCTGCGTGACATATTCATTGAAACTGTAAATCCCGCGCACAACGCTCTGGGGAATATAGGGCCGGTATTTCTGGATGGCGTCAAACAGCATCTGGTCGCGCTTGCGGTAGCCCAGATAGTCGCCGAAGCTCTTTTCCGGCATGACGTCAGGCTGCTGCCCGTTCCAGATCTTTTCGTTATAGGCCGCCATTGTTTTCAGGTCCTGCTCCAGACCGGGCTGGGCATAATGGCGGGTCTTGTCCTCCCATACGAAACCATTGGGCGACGTCCTGCGGGTAACGACCTCGATGGATTTCAGGCGGCCTTCCTTCACCGCTTCGGCCAGCTGTTTTTCCATGGCGATGCGCTTCTGGTTTTCGGGGAAGAACGGATCGGCGCTTTCCGGCACGACCGGTATCCACCCGAGCGGCTTTTTACCGCTGAGAAGCAGTTCCGCCTCATTCACGTCGCCGCCATGGGGGCCGATGACGGGAAACTGGGCAAGCAGCGAAACCTTCGCCTTCTGCCAGCCGGACGACAGCATGCGCTCCAGCCTCTCGGCGAAATCCGGAGACGGTTCTGGCACTGTTTTGACTTCCGGCAGAGTGCCGGGAGGATTGGAAGGGTCGTCAGCCACGCTTAACACCCTGAAACCAAAGATGAAATCATTATACCACGAAAGCAGGTTAACAGAATATGAAAATCGAATTTCGCCTTTGTTTTTATTAGATTATTTGTCCATAGAATTTAATGTGGAAGGCGTTAGATTGTGGCATACCCGTAACCCGTCAAAACCCGGTTTTAGCCCCATGACCTACGCCCTCAAGACCTCCCGCCACAGCCTCACGCTCAAAGACAGCATGAACGAGGCCTATCACCTCGATGAAAACCTGTCGGTGGAAGAGCACCTGAAGCTTATCAATATCGGCAAGGAAGGCCGGCAGAATATCCGCAACAAGGCGCGCGAGCTCATCGAAAAGGTGCGCGAGAACCGGCGCAAGTATGGCGGCGTCGACCGGTTCCTGAATGAGTTCGGCCTGACCACCCGCGAGGGCATCGCCCTGATGTGCCTGGCCGAAGCCCTGCTGCGTATCCCGGATGCCTCGACCGCCGACAAGCTCATCCGTGATAAAATTGGTTCCGCAGACTGGGACAAGCACCTCGGCAAGGCGGATAACCTGTTCGTCAACGCTTCCACCTGGGCGCTGATGCTGACGGGCAAGGTCATTGCCGACGTGGAAGATGTGGATGGCGAAATGCCCGCCTCTTCTGTCGCCAGCCGTATGGTCTCGAAACTGGGCGAACCCGTGGTGCGCCGCGCGATGCTGCATTCCATGAAGATCATGGGCGAGCAGTTCGTGATGGGCCGCACGATTGATGAGGCGATTTCCCGCGCCGCCGGCCCCGAGAAGGAAGGCTATCGCTATTCCTACGACATGCTGGGCGAAGGCGCCCGCACCGCGGAAGATGCCGAAAGATATTTCAAGGCCTATGAGATGGCGATCGACGCCATCGGCAAGGCTTCGGGCGGCCGCGGGCCGATTGCGGCTTCCGGCATTTCCGTGAAGCTCTCCGCGCTGCACCCCCGCTATGAATACGGCCACCGCGATATCTGCGTACCCGCGCTGTCGGACAAACTGCTGGCTTTGGCCCAGAAATGCGCGAAGCACGGCATCGGCATGACAGTGGATGCGGAAGAAGCTCACCGCCTTGAAATCTCGATGGAGATTATCGAGAACGCCTTCGCCGACCCCAGCCTGAAAGGCTGGGATGGTTTCGGCCTTGCGATTCAGGCCTACCAGAAACGCTGCTCCCGCCTCATCGACTGGCTGGCCGCCGTCTGCGAGGAGAACAGCCGCAAGATGATGGTGCGTCTGGTCAAGGGCGCCTACTGGGACAGCGAGATTAAATACGCGCAGGTCAACGGCCTGCCCGGCTATCCCGTCTTCACGCGAAAGAACGCGACCGATGTTTCCTTTGTCGCCAACGCCGGCAAGCTGATGGCGCGCCGCGATGTGTTTTATCCCATGTTTGCCACGCATAACGCCTATTCGGTCGCTACGCTCATCGAGCTGGCGGGCGCGAAGCAGGACGGCTTCGAATTCCAGCGCCTGCACGGCATGGGCGAGCCGCTGTACCACCAGCTGGTCGGCCTCGACAAAGGCAAGTACCCTGTGCGCGTCTATGCGCCCGTGGGCAGCCACCAGGACCTGCTGCCCTATCTCGTCCGCCGCTTGCTGGAGAACGGAGCGAACACCAATTTCGTGAACCGCCTGCAGAACGACAAAGTGCCAATCGAGGAAATGCTGACCGATCCGGTGCAGTATATTTCGATGCTGAACACCAAGCCGCATCCGAAAATTCCTTCGTCCGCCAATCTGTATGGCGACAGCCGCAAAAACTCGCGCGGCGTGGAATTCGCGAACGGCCATGTCAGCGGCCCGCTGCTGCAGAAAATCGAGGCGGCAGCGAAGGAAAAATACGTCGCCGCGCCGCTCATCAACGGCATCCGCAAGCCGGGCGCGGGCGAAAAGTTCTTTGACCCCACCGACAACCGCCGCGATATCGGCACGGTGCTGCAGGCGAGCGTCGATGACATCCAGAACGCGCTGCAGACGACCCATGCCGCCTTCCCGCGCTGGAAGACGACGCCAGCGGAAGAACGCGCCGCCTGCCTCGACCGCATGGCGGATCTGATGGAAGAAGATGCGCCTGCGCTTATGGCATTGCTCACGCGCGAGGGCGGCAAGACGCATGTGGACAGCATCGCCGAATTGCGCGAGGCGGTCGATTACTGTCGTTACTACGCCGCCGAAGGCAGAAAGCATTTTAGCGCGGGGCACCAGCTCCCCGGCCCCACGGGTGAATCGAACCAGCTGTTCCTCGAAGGCCGCGGCGTGTTCCTCTGCATCAGCCCGTGGAACTTCCCGCTCGCCATCTTTTTAGGCCAGGTGAGCGCGGCGCTGATGGCTGGCAACTGCGTTATCGCGAAACCGGCGGGCCAGACCTGCCTGATCGCCATGCGCGCGGTTGAGTTACTCATTCGCGCAGGCATTCCCAAAGACGTTATCGCCTTTATGCCGGTTTCCGGCCGCCTTGCGGGCCAGCATATCGTGACGGATGAACGCATCGCGGGCGTCTGCATGACCGGCTCGACCGAAACGGCGCAGACCATCAACCGCACTCTGGCAGAACGCAAGGGGCCCATCGTGCCCCTGATCGCCGAAACCGGCGGACAGAACGCGATGATCGCGGATTCATCGGCGCTGCCTGAACAGATTATCGACGACGTGATTACCAGCGCCTTCCGCTCGGCGGGTCAGCGCTGCTCCGCGCTGCGCGTGCTCTTCGTGGCGGATTCGATTGCCGATAAAGTTATCACCATGCTGGCGGGCGCCTGCAAGGAACTGACGCTGGGCGACCCGATGCTGCTCTCGACTGACGTGGGCCCTGTCATCGACAAGGGCTCCCTCGCGGGCCTCAACGAACATGCGGCGGCTATTGGGAAAGTATCCAAGCTTGTCGCCGAAGTGCCGGTGCCGGCGGATACCAAGCAAGGCACCTTCTTCGCCCCGCGCGCCTATGAGATCAAGGCGCTGTCGCAACTGACGAAGGAAGTCTTCGGGCCAATTCTTCACATTATCCGCTACAAGCCCGATGAAACCGACATTGTGATTAACCAGATCAACGCGACCGGCTTCGGCCTCACCTTCGGCCTGCATACGCGCATCGACCATGTCATGCGCAATATCACCACGCGCGTGGCGGCCGGCAACTGCTACGTCAACCGCTCCATGATCGGCGCCGTCGTCGGCGTCCAGCCCTTCGGCGGCCAGGGCCTCTCCGGCACCGGCCCCAAAGCCGGCGGCCCGCATTACCTGCTGCGCTTCGCGACGGAAAAGACGCTGACGATCAATACGACCGCGAGCGGCGGGAATACGACACTGGTGAGTTTGGCGGAGGAGTGATACGGCCCAATCATGCAGCCTGATCTGCGTACCATATGCGATGAACTTGTCCAATTGGGAGCGAGTAAATCGACTCCCGCGTCGCGTAAAAAAGTTGATGAAGCCATTGCATCGAAATGGGATGGTGTGAAGGTCGCAGCAGCTAAAGCATTGTCCCAATGGGGCGATCCTGAATCTGTACAGACGCTGAAAGAGTTGTTCACTTCTGTTGCATCGCAACCTCAACGCAGTTCAGCACTAAGCACTATCGCGAGACTGCTTACTCCACATCTACAATCTTCAGACTTGGATTGGGTATGCGATTTGTTCCTACACAAAACCCATGGAAGCAATGGGCTTGGATTCCTTGGGATTCTTGATTCCTTTTCTCCTCATGATGTGCTGAAGCGGCTAGAAGGGCAAACACCCGGCGGAGGAAAGATCGCACACTACATGGACTGTGTTATTAGTCGCGCTCAATACCGAATTAAGCACAATGTCGATAATAAAGGTCGGCCCAATGACTAACCCGTACACCACAGAGCTCTGGCAAAACCGTACCATCGGCCTGCTGGGCGGGTCGTTTAATCCGGCGCCCCTCTTTTCCTTCTCCCCTTGCGGGAGAAGGAAGGGGCCCGCGTTAGCGGGAAGGATGAGGGGTAAGCGCGCCTGCGCGTCATATGAGTCACATGACGCCCTTACGGGCTTACCCCTCACCTCTGTCGCTGCGCGACATCTCCTCTCCCGCAAGGGGAGAGGAGAAAGGGGAGCAACTTAAATGGCGCTCACGCCTTTCAGCAAAGACATTTGGTCCAACCGCACCGTCGGCCTGCTCGGCGGGTCGTTTAATCCGGCGCATGAGGGACACCGGCATATCAGCCTTTATGCGCTGAAGATGCTGGGGCTGGATGCGGTGTGGTGGATGGTATCGCCGCAGAACCCGCTGAAGGCGAAAAAGGGTATGGCGCCGCTGGAAGAACGACTGGAGAGCGCGAGAGATACGGCGCGTCACCCGAAAATCTTCGTGACGGATATCGAACGGCACCTGAACACGCAGTACACGCTCGACACCATCCGCGCGCTGCAAACGCATTTCCCGCGCATGCGTTTCGTCTGGCTGATGGGCGGGGATAACCTGACGTCGTTTCACAAATGGCGCCGCTGGCAGGAAATATTCAAGACCCTGCCCGTCTGCGTGCTCGACCGCCCGCCGCGGCACTCGAGTTTAAAAGCCTGCCCGGCTTTCGAGAGGTTCCGGCATTATCTATTGCCGCAGGAGCGCGCGGCGACGCTGAAGGGCAAGCGCGCGCCGGCTTGGACGATTTTGCACATTCCGCTGGATGAGACCTCGGCGACGGCGATTAGAGCGCGCAGGCGTTCAAAATAATAAAGCCATGTCATCCCGGCGAAAGCCGGGATCCACGGACGCCCATTTCAGCAGCGAACATAACTGGCTGCCTGTTGCAAACACTTTGCAGATAAAGTCCGTGGGCCCCGGCTTTCGCCGGGGCGACAATCAGGGGGAATTTCACGTGCGAGTCTTGGCTTGCTGAGGGTAAATCCCCCATTCTGTAAATCCATGAAATTCCCAATCTTTTCAACATTCGTTGCCCCAAAAGCCAAACGGCGTTATAATGAAGGTATGGGCTCCGGAAGGGCCGGGGCTGTAAGGAGGAAAGCGTCATCATTGATGAACTCTTCGTACACACGCCAATAACTACCCAGACGCGGGCCGCAAGTCGCAGCCTGCGTTTTGTGTTTTTGAAAGGGAGGGAACCATCGCATCCAAAGTGAAAAAAGCTGCCAGTGCAAAACCGGTTGCGGCCGCAAAGCCCCAGCACAAACTGCACAGCCTTGTCATGAAAATGCTCGACCAGGACAAAGGTGAAAACATCGTCTCCATCGATCTCTCGGGCAAAACCGCCATCGCCGACTACATGATCATCGTGACGGGTAAATCCACCCGTCAGGTCATCGGCATGGCCGAAAAGCTGCGCGCGCGGCTCGCGGACGAAGGCATCAAGGCGCGGCTCGAAGGCCAGGACAGCGGCGACTGGGTCATCGTGGATGCGGGTGACGTCATCGTCCACCTCTTCCGCCCCGAAGTGCGCGAGTTCTACAACCTCGAAAAGCTCTGGTCGGCGGATTTCTCGACCGTGGATTACACGCTGTACCAGTCGGTATAAGTCTTTCTGTGTCGCCCCGGCGAAGGCCGGGGCCCACGGACAAAACAATTTTCAATCCATACCCCTTCACGGGC
Organism: Alphaproteobacteria bacterium; assembly: GCA_004297545.1. Taxonomy (GTDB): domain Bacteria; phylum Pseudomonadota; class Alphaproteobacteria; order Micavibrionales; family UBA2020; genus JAPWJZ01. The sequence continues at coordinate 1,840 of SCTB01000081.1, read as the reverse complement.
GCTGTCCGTGGATTCCGGCCTTCGCCGGAATGACAATCAGATTGTGATTTTATAGATGAAAATACGCATCATTGCCGTTGGAAAGATGAAAAAATCCCCGCTGCTCGACCAGCTGGAGGAATACCTGAAGCGCATGAACTGGAAGGTCTCCTTAAAGGAAATCGACACGCCCAAGGGGGCGAGTTCGGCGCAGGAAGAACCCCTCATCCTGAAACACCTGAAACCCGGCAACCTGCTCGTCGCCCTCGACGAGCGCGGCGAGAGCCTGACGAGCCCCGACTTCGCGGCGAAGTTGTCCAAATGGGGGCAGCAGGCGCCGGGGAACGAGGTCACCTTCCTGATCGGCGGCGCGGACGGCCTAACCGACGGGATACGTAAAAAGGCAAAATTTCTGCTCTCCTTCGGCAAACAAACGTGGCCCCACATGCTCGTTCGCGTTATGCTGGTGGAACAGGTATACCGTGCCCAGCAGATCATTGCCGGGCATCCGTATCACAGGGTCTGATATGGGGAAACTACAGGGGTTTTTCGTTACCGGATTGATCGCGGCCGCCGTGGGGTTTGCCACGCCCTCGTTCGCAACGCCCAACGTGAAAGCCGCGCTTGCGGCAAAGAAGGCGGAAACGGCCCAGCTTGCGCAGAAATCGAAGGAAATCGGCAGCGAGGTCGATACGCTGAAAGCGCGGCTTGTCAGCACGACAAAGGCGCTGCGCGACACGGAAGACAAAATCACCGACACCAACCAGCGCCTCAGCGACCTCCAGACCCGGAAAGCCCAGGCGCTGAAGAGCCTGATGCAGGACCGCCAGGCTTTGGGCGGAATGATTTCAGCCGCGGAAAGATACAGCCGCACCTCCACCTCCGGCATGTTGCTGCGCGCGAAGCCCATCGACGCGGCACGGGCATCCTTGATTATGAAATCAATGATCCCTGCCCTGCACCGGCAGTCGGAGACGCTCAAAGACCGCATCACCGACATGGCCCGCATCGAAGGACAGATTTCCGCCCAGCTGGCCGAACAGGCCCAGCAGCATAAAACCCTGAACCGGCAGCAGGACGACATGGGCAAGCTGTTGAAAGCGCGCCAGGACGTTTACCAGAAGACCGAGGCGACGCGGCGTGTTCAGGAAGCAGAAGTCGCGAGACTGGCCAAAGAAGCCAGAAATCTCGAAGACTTGGTGGCAAAAATTAAACCAAAGTCTAAATCAGTAGCATCCTTTGCCCTGCCGACGAACCTTCCGCTTCCCGTGGCGGGCGCCATCCGGACAGGCTTTGGGGAAAAGGACGATTACGGCAGCAAGAGCCAGGGCCTCACCTTCAATGCGCCTCCGGGCGGCACGGTCGTGACGCCGCTGGCCGGCACGGTCAAGTTTGCAGGAACCTTCCAGAAATACAGGCAAATCTTGATTGTGGAGCACGCCGGGGGCTATCATAGCCTGATCGCGGGGCTGGGGCGCATCGACACGGTCGTCGGCGCAACGCTCGCGGCCGGAGAACCCGTCGGAATTGCGGAAAAGTCGGATGACGGCGCCCGCATTTATTACGAACTCCGCCAGAACGGCGAGCCGGTGAACCCGCGCAAGCTGCTGGTGGCGCAGAAGAAACAGACAAGAACCTGAACAGGATAAAATTTCAAAAATGTCGATGAAAACACTCACCAAGACCGCAACGGCGCTCGCCCTCATTCTCGCCTTCACCTCTTTCACGGGAAATTCGCCCTCCGGCTGGGCCGCGCAGGGGGAAGCCGACCGCACCCAGAGCAGAGCTACTGTTTCCGACACCTATAAGGCGCTCAATCTTTTCGGCGACGTGTTCGCGCGCACCTGCTCGAACACGTCGC
>SCTB01000080.1 GCA_004297545.1 Alphaproteobacteria bacterium | reverse complement strand
TCGCAGGACAAGACCGCGCTGCGCCAGGCCGACGGCGTGGGCGACAAGCTGGCCACGCGCATCGTGACCGAACTGAAGGAAAAAGCCGGCAAGATGGCGCTCGGCGCCGCCGCGCAGCAGAAGGTGACGGACGCCCGCGCCAAGGCGGGGAAGGGCGGCGTCGTCGAAATTCCCAAATCCGCCAGCAACGATGCGATTTCGGCCCTCATCAACCTCGGCTACGGCCGGGCGGAAGCTTTCGGCGCGGTGACCAATGTGATGCGCGACAGGGGCGATGATGTGCCTCTGGGCGATTTGATCCGAGAGAGTTTGAAGGAGCTGAGCGCGTGATGACAAACAAATCCGTCATGCCCGCCTCCGCGCGGGCATCTGTAAGGCCGTCCGGCCGTCAGATGACTCACGAGACGCGCGGACGCGCTTACAGACCCCCGCGTAAAGCGGGGGTGACGAAGAAGGAGGCAGCATGACCACCGCCGCAAAACCCCAGCGCGAGATCGCGCCCGAGCATCAGCCCATAAAGGACGCGGAAGAGCCTTCCATCCGCCCCTTGTCGCTGAATGAATTCATCGGCCAGAAAAAGACGCGCGAGAACCTGAAGGTATTCATCGAGGCCGCGAAATCGCGCAAGGAACCGCTCGACCATGTGCTGCTCTTCGGCCCGCCCGGCCTCGGCAAGACGACGCTCGCGCAGATCGTAGCGAAGGAGCTGAACGTGGGCTTTCGCGCCACCTCCGGCCCCGTTATTTCGAAGGCCGGCGACCTCGCCGCCATCCTGACCAACCTGCAGCCCAACGACGTGCTGTTCATCGACGAAATCCACCGCCTGAATGCGGCGGTCGAGGAAATCCTCTATCCCGCGATGGAAGACCGCCAGCTGGACCTGATCATCGGCGAAGGGCCCGCTGCGCGTTCCGTGCGCATTGATCTTCCGCCCTTCACGCTGGTGGCTGCCACCACGCGCTCGGGCCTTATCACAAGGCCGCTGCGCGAGCGTTTCGGCATTCCGTTGCGCCTGGAATTCTATGAACCGGAGGAACTCGCCCAGATCGTCGCGCGCGGTGCGAAAATCGTGGGCATGGATATCACGCCCGAAGGCGCCTTCGAAATCGCGCGGCGCTCGCGCGGCACGCCCCGTATCGCGGGCAGGCTCACCCGCCGCGTGCGCGACTTCGCGCTGGTCGATGGCGGCGGCAAAAAGGTCGATGCGAAAGCGGCCGATGCCGCGCTATGGAAGCTGGAAGTTGATGCGCAGGGGCTGGATTCCATGGACCGCAAATACATGGGCTGCATCGTCGACAATTACGGCGGCGGCCCGGTCGGCATCGAAACCATTTCCGCCGCGCTTTCCGAACAGCGCGACGTGCTGGAAGAAACCGTCGAGCCCTACCTGCTGCAATGCGGCCTGATCATCCGCACCCCGCGCGGGCGCGTGATCTCCGACGCCGGCTACAAATACCTCGGCCTGCCCCTCCCCAAAAACGCCAAAGACCGCCAGATGGCGCTGATGGTCGATCTGCCGGGGGATGGGGATATTGCCTAGACATGTCGCCCCGGCGAAGGCCGGGGCCCACGGACTTGCGAGTTGATTGAATGGCAAACGCTCGACTGTTCTGACCAGACAATGCTGTCCGTGGATCCCGGCTTTCGCCGGGATGGCGAAAAATTGTAAGATTTGGCCTAAAAAACTTGCCTATATTTCAATTAATTAGCTCAATTTTTTGACATAAAACCAGCTTTTTTACTATAATAAACCCCTATAGCAAAAGGAGCAGGTTAAAGATGGCTGACGGTTTTCCGTCTACATATGTTGATAGCAAGACCGGTGCGGTCAAAAGGCTTGCCACAATCTGGGACAAGCTCGAGACCGACGGCCTGCTCAAAGGCATGGACTACGCGCTGACGCTGGGCAAGATGGCGCTGCTGGCGCCGGTGATGGGCGCGGTGGCCGTGGTGACGCCGGTCGCAATCTGGGCTTACAAGCGTATTTCTTACGGCGCCGCCATCAATCAGTTCAATGACGCGCTGAACGAACAATCGGAGATGCTGGGCGAAAAGTACCGCATTGGTGAACCCCGTCACAAGACGGAATTCGATGCACGTTTCGGCGACCTGCAGCCGACCTTCTCCGAAGATTACCTCAGGATGGTGAAGATGGCGGGGTTGAAGGAAGTGCCCGCAATCGTCGTGCGCGAAGACATGATGTCTTTCTTCGGGCCAGTGCACAGCCAGCATGATTACAATGCCTTCGCGGCTTCGCGCCTCGACGGCAAAAACGCGTCGATCACGATCGGCCAGGGCATCATGGAGCAGATGACGCCGGGCGAGCTGCGCGCCATCGTTGGCCACGAAATCACGCACCTTGCGCTGGGCCATACCCGTGACCGGGCAAGCTGGATTTCGCGCCGGCCCGTCAACATCGCTTTGAATGCGGCGGTGCTGGGCCTTGCGGCTTTCGGCTTCGTGCCGTTTCTCCCAGCTGTTGCGCTGGTGGGCGTGTCGTATTTCGCGCACAAATGCCTGGAGTCCATCAACTCGCGCCGCCGCGAGGAAGAATGCGACCGCGGCGCCGCCATCCTGACCGGCGGCACGACGGATCTTGCGTCGGGCCTGCGCAAGCTGAAAATCATCTCGGAGAAGGCGCTTAAGCTGCAGCTGCAGCAAGCGACGATAATGGGAAGAATTTTCGGCCGCGGCGGGGCCTCGCTGAAGATCAAGGAACGCAGCAAGTTCGAAAAATTCATGAAGGACTCGCACCCCACGAACGAGCGGCGCGAGGGCCTGCTGATGAAGTTTGAACAGAAGTATCACACCTTCTGCGAAAAGCAGCGCAGCCTTTTCGCCAACGCCTTCAACACCCGCGCGAAACCTCGCCCGAAGCCGGAACCGGATATGGATATGGGCTTCGGACCGGGCACGACCGTCAAACGGTTCCCCGGCGGCATGGTCATCATCACCCGCGGGCGCGCTTCGCGCGACTTTCCATTTTAGCCATGATGTCGCCCCGGCGAAGGCCGGGGCCCACGGACTTCATCACTGAAGTCATGACAATTTTCCGCCGGTTGTGTACGGTAGGGACGGCTGTCCGTGGATCCCGGCTGTCATGCACCGCATGCAGAGCATGGCGCCGGGATGACATATGAGGTTGAGTATGACGAAACTCCACACCCTCCCCATCCGCGTCTATTACGAGGATACCGATGCCGCCGGCATCGTGTATCACGCCAGCTACCTGCGCTTTGCGGAGCGGGGGCGGACGGAGATGCTGCGGGATGCGGGGTTCGAGCATGCGGAAATCCTGAAAAATCAGGGGGTCGCGTTTACCGTAATCTCCATGCAGATAAATTTCCGTTCTCCGGCCAAGCTTGACGAGCTCCTGAACGTCAAAACAGTCATGAAGGCGGTCAAGGGAGCCTCCATGGAGATGGAACAGAGCATTTACCGCGGGGACACGCTGCTTGTCGATATGGCCCTTAAAATCGCCTGTATTGATAAGAATGGGAAAGCTGCTAGATTACCAGAAGCGGTGCGGGAGTTGTTTAAGAATACATAATTCCATACCGTAACCCCTGCGAAAGCAGGGGTCTAGCATGCTTCCATTTATCCGGTGGGAATCGTTTTCAAACGATTTCCGCCATGCAAACTGACAGATGTCAGACCCCTGCTTTCGCAGGGGTTACGATGAAGAAAGATTAAGAACGATGGACCCCATCCAGACAACCCAGCTTGCCGGCTCCGTGGCGCACCATGATTTTTCGGTCTGGGGATTGTTTTTGCAGGCCGACCTTGTGGTCAAGAGCGTGCTGATGGTGCTGGCCGCATCGTCGATCTGGAGCTGGGCCATCATCATCGACAAGTGGATCACTTTCAAGGCCGTCGATCTCAAGGCGAACAAGTTCGAAAACTCCTTCTGGTCCGGCGAAGCATTGGAAAAAATCTACAAGCGCATCTCCGCCAAGCCGGGCGACCCGATGGCGCGGACCTTCTGCGCGGGCATGAACGAATGGAAACTCACTGTCGACAACGCCGCGAGCGTGGACGGCGACCTGCGCGCGGGATTGGGCCAGCGCATCGACCGCGCCATGTCCACCTCCATCAACCGCGAGGTGAGTACCCTTGAAAGATACCTGACGTTCCTCGCCACCGTCGGCTCGACCGCGCCGTTCATCGGGCTGTTCGGCACGGTCTGGGGCATCATGAACAGCTTTTCGGCTATCGCGGGCGCGCAGAACACCAGCCTCGCCGTCGTGGCGCCCGGCATCGCGGAGGCCCTGTTCGCGACCGCCATCGGCCTCGTCGCCGCTATCCCGGCGGTCGTCGCCTATAACAAGTTCAATACCGACCTCGGCCGCTACGAAAACCGGCTCGACGCCTTCGCGGCGGAATTCAGCGCCATCCTCGGCCGCCATCTTGAGCAGCGCGGCGGGGGAGCCCGCTGATGGGCGCGAAACTCGCCGGCCGGGCGCGGGGGTCCAGATCGCGCGCGGTGATGGCGGAAATCAACGTCACGCCCTTCGTCGACGTCATGCTCGTGCTGCTGGTCATTTTCATGGTGACGGCGCCGCTCTTGACCGCGGGCGTGCAGCTGAACCTTCCCAAGGCGAATGCGCGCGCCATCGGCAATCAGGACAACAAGCCGCTGGAGATATCGCTGGATGAGCGCGGCGGCATCTTCATCGGCGACACGAAAGTCACGCTCGAGCAGATGCAGACGAAACTGCAGGCCATCGCGCAGGGCGGCACGGAGGACAAAACGGGCGCCAACCAGCAGCGCGTCTATATCAAGGCGGATTCGAAACTCGACTACGGCAAGGTGATGGTCGTCATGGCGGCGGTGAATACGGCGGGGTTCACCAAGATCGCGCTTGTGACAGACCCGACGATGAAGAGAGACTAAGGTTATTTAAGGAAGAATGACGTGGGCAATGCGGCGGCGCCAGTCATGCGCAGGAGTTCCCTCGCCACCTCGGCGATGCTGCATGCGGCTGTTCTGATACTTGTCACTATCAGCTTTCCCTTTTTAAAGAAAACTTACGACGAACCGATTCCGGTGCAGGTCGAGCTCGTCGATATCGCCGAGATGGCGCAGACGACCAAAGCCGCCGCGCAGCCTGAGAAGACCCAGAAGAAGCGCGAAGAGCAGAAAAAGCCCGAAGAGAAAAAGCCGCAGCCGGCGCCGACCAACAAGTCGGTCGAGCCGAAGCCCATCGTTCTCAAGCCCGACAAGGTCGAAGAGAAAGTGGACGAGAAGCCGGAAGAAAAGGTCATCGACGAAAACGCCATTCCGAAGAAGAAGCCCGAGAAGAAACCGGAGAAAAAGCCTGAAGAGAAGCCGCCGGAACCCAAGCGGGATTTCTCCTCCGTGCTGAAGAACCTCGTCGAGACCAAGCCTCAGCCGGCTCCTGCGCCGAACCTGCCGCGGGAGAAGATGGCGCAGGCGGAAGGGCAGCCGTTGCCTTTGGGCCAGCGCATGACCATGCTGGAAACCGACGCGCTGCGCCGGCAGCTTGAAGGGTGCTGGAATGTACCTTCCGGGGCCCGGGATGCGGAAAATACGACGGTTGACATATATATGGTTATCAATGAAGACCGGACCTTACAGTCTGCCCGGATTGTGGATACCTCGCGCTATGACAGCGATACCTTCTTCCGGGCGATGGCCGACAGCGCGCTGCGCGCGGTTTACAACCCAAATTGCTCGCCTTTTGAGCTGCCGCCTGATAAATATGAGTCTTGGAAAACGATGACCGTGACATTCGACCCGAGTCAGATGTTTTAGCATAACTGTCATGCCCGCGGAGGCGGGCATCCGGTCCGCGCGAAGCGCATTTATAAATGCCGCGTTGCGGCGGGCCAGACCCCCGCCTTCGCGGGGGTGACGCAGAGGGGATAAATGCTCTATAGTGTTGAGCACAAGTTTTGGTGGAGAATACACACATGAAAAAATTTCATATTTTCGCCCTGCTGTTTGCGCTGATCGCGCTGATGCCGGTTTCGGCACGCGCGGAGCTGCATGTGACGGTTACTTCAGGGGGCGTCAAGGCCATGCCCATTGCCATCCCGAATTTCGTGGGCCATACGCCGGCGGATAACGACCTCGGCGCGCGCATGGTGGGGGTCATCACGAACAACCTCGGGCACACGGGCCTGTTCAAGCCGCTCGATCCGCGCTCCTTTATCCAGGATGCGGCCTCCGCGGCCGTGCGCCCCAATTTCGGCGAATGGAAATCCATCAACGCCGAGGCGCTGGTGACGGGCCAGATCAACAAGACCGCTGATGGCCGCACCCGCGTCGAATTCCGCCTCTGGGACGTCTTCGCGCAGCAGCAGATGGTCGGCACCGCCTATATGACGACGCCCTCCAACTGGCGCCGCATCGCGCATATTATTTCCGACGTCATCTACAAGCGCCTGACGGGCGAGGAGGGCTATTTCGACAGCCGCATCGTCTATATCTCCGAAACGGGACCTGCGACCATGCGCGTCAAGCGCCTCGCCATCATGGACCAGGACGGCGCGAACCACCGTTTCCTGACCGATGGCCGCGCGCTGGTGCTGACCCCGCGCTTTTCGCCGACGCGCCAGCAGATCACCTATATGGCCTATTACAACAACCGTCCGCGCGTTTATATCTATGACATCGACACCGGCGCGCAGCATGTTCTGGGCGATTTCCCGGGCATGACCTTTGCGCCGCGCTTCTCGCCCGACGGCAACAAGGTCGTCATGAGCCTTTCCAAGGGCGGCAACTCCGACATCTACACGATGGATATCCGTTCCCGCTCGGTCGCAAGGCTGACCAACGACGCCTCCATCAACACCTCGCCGTCCTATTCGCCGGACGGGCGCCAGATCGCGTTTGAATCCGACCGCAGCGGCAAGCAGGAAATCTATGTCATGAATGCCGACGGATCGAATACGCACCGCATCACCTTCGGCGACGGGCGCTACGCCAACCCGGTCTGGTCGCCGCGCGGGGACCTTATCGCCTTTACGAAAATGTCCGGCGGGCAGTTCTATATCGGCGTCATCCACACCGATGGCAAGGGCGAGCGCGAGATCGTCTCGGCATTCCACGTCGAAGGCCCGACCTGGTCGCCCAACGGCCGCGTGCTGTCGTTCTTCAAGGACCTGCCTTCGGGCGTGCGCCGCACCGAGCGCGTGGCGCAGGTTTATACGGTGGACCTGACAGGCTATAACGAGCAGCGTATCCAGACGCCGCTCGGCGGTTCGGACCCCGCCTGGTCGCCGCTCAACAGCAAGTAAGCCGCTTCAGTCAACCCCAGTGGTCGTGGTGGCCGTCGTGCTCCCGGCGTTCGCGCATGGCCGTGGCGAGCGATTTGGCATAGGCCTTGCGCGCATGGGGCTGATAAAGCGCCTCCTTGCGGTTTTTGCGCAGCGGCCAGGCCATCAGGAGCCCGAAGAGGAACCCCGACACATGCGCCCAGACGGCGACCATGCCGTAATCGCTGCCGTAGCCGAGCCAGGCTTCGGCCCCCTGGAGCAGGAAATAAATCCCGATGACGACGCGCGCCGAAACGGCAAAGACGCCCCACCAGAAAATCAGGATGAAATAGAAGAAATTGATTTTCGCCTTGGGAAAATAGAACAGGTATGCCCCCGCCACCGCCATCACTGCGCCGCTCGCGCCGATGCCGCCCCTGAAATTCGCCACCGTCGACAAAACGACCTCGCCGCAATTCGACAGGATGCCGGCAATGAGAAAGAACAGGAGATAGCGGATATGCCCCATCGCATATTCGACATTGTCGCCCAGCATCCATAACACCAGCATATTGCCGAAAAGATGGGCGAAGCCCGCATGCAGGAAGGTGGCGGCCAGCATCTTCACAAGCCCCATGTTCTCGAGATGCGACAGGTATTTGGCGAGGATGAGGCATCTTTCCCACAGCGGCGCCCGCAGGAAATTATCGCCGAGCCGCCTCGGCTCGAAGGACCACTGGTCAATGAACAATTTCAGCGCCCCGACGCCGTGCGCGCCATAGAGCCATCCCTCGTAGACCGTGATGGCGATGCAGATGAATATCAGCCCGTAATGGATGAAATCGTGGTGGTGATGGCTATGCCCCTCGTCGTTGTCGTCGGAGATGGGGACGAGGATCATCGGTTCAGGGCTTCCGGCGGTCGCGGATCTGCTTCGCGTAGGGGCTGAATTCCTCCATCACCCGGGCGTAGACGTCGCGCTTGAACGACACCACGTAATCGAGCAGGTCGGCAATGGGAACCCATTTCCACTGGCTGAATTCGGGGTCGTGATGCGCCTCGAGGTCGATGTCGCTGTCATCCCCTAAGAATTCCAGCGCGATCCATTTCTGCTGCTGGCCGCGGTATTTTCCGCCCCACAGCTTTTTTGAGGTGCGGTCGGGTATCTCATAGCGCACCCAGTCTTCCATCATGCCGAGAATGCGCGCGTTGCGGGTGCCGATTTCCTCTTCCATCTCGCGGAAGACGGCGACTTCGGGTTCCTCGCCCTCGTCGATGCCGCCCTGCGGCATCTGCCAGGCGCCGGGATTGTCGAGGCGTTCGGCCACGAAGACATGGCCTCTTGCGTTGAACAGCGTGATGCCGACGCCGGGGCGATAGCTGCGCCCGTCGTCCGCCCGGTCACTGCTGCGGCTGTGTCTGTTCTTGCTGGGGAGCCGCTTTGTCATGCTGCACCTTGGTTTTCAAAACGGCGGTCAGCGGCACCAGCTTGATGCCGCGACGGTCCAGGCTTTCGGCCCAGTCTTTGAGGATATTGAACGTGACGGGGTAGGGCTGCGCGATGGCCACGGCATACCCCCGCTTGTGGGCGAGGTTTTCGAGGTCCAGCAGCTGCTTTTTGATGGCGAGTTCCGTGGCGTTCGCGTCGAGATGCATATCTGCCGCCAGATAGGGGATGCCGGCTGCTTTCGCCGTCTCGGCCGCCGAACCCGCGCCGGCATGCGTCGGCGCCTCCACGAACAGCATGTTCGCATGGCGGCTGCGCAGCGCGTCGAAAACGGGCCGCGTGTTGCGGTCATCGGCCAGAAAGCCCGAGCCCATGAAGTTCATCGCGCCCAGCGCGCCCTCGGATTTTGCCAGCACGCGCTCGAGCCGCGCGTTGTTCTCCTTGTCGGAAAGGCGCGAGAGCAGGGCGGCCGGCCCCGGGTCATCCTTGGGATAGGTGGAAGGCTCCATCGGCAGCAGGATCAGGCTTTCGCGCCGCGCGCCCGCCGCCTTTTTCAGCCACATGTCGAGCTGGCGCGCGTAGGGCGAAAAGGCCAGCACGACAGGCGGCGGCAGGTCGTCGAGCGCGCGCTCGGTCGCATGGTTCGAGATGCCGATATCGGTCATGATGATCGATATATAGCCTTCGCCTTCGCCGGGCGGCGGCAGGGTGCTGTCGCCGGTGAAAGGTTTTACCTGCGCCGTCTGCGGCGTGACGTAAACGGTGCGGATATCGGCCGCGGCATGCGGCACGCGCGCCTTCCAGTCCTCGAGGGCCATGTCGGAACGGAGCCATACCCAAATGGAAACCGCAGCCACCATCGCCGCATAGAGCGTCACGGCCCGGAAAAAGCTGCGTTTGTGTTCAGGCGGGTAAGATGACCATCCCATGATGCCTTCAGTTCGCCTTTATTTTTTCTCAGGGACCGGGGCCGGAGCCGGGTTCGGTGCGGGGGCAGCCTCGCCGTTGCCGGACTTGACCAGGGTGTCGCCCGTCACTTTGTAGATGGAAATGCCCTCCAGCAGGTCGATGGCGCGCATCAACTGGTAATCGTCCTTGCCTTCGTCCTTCTTCTTGCCGGCGGGTTTATCCTTGCTGTCCTTGTCGTCGTCTTTTTTGTCGGTGGACGGCTGCGCATCGGGAGCGTCTTTCTTGTCCGGCGCGAGCGAGGGATCCTCGACATTGTCGTCGCTGCCGTCGGGGTTCTTGAGAGCGCCTTTCAGGTCGGCCTCATGGATTTCGCCGAAAGCGTTTTCCTTCTCCGCCACGACTTTTGCGCGCTCGACCGGGATGTCGGGCGTGATGCCCTTGGCCTGGATGGAGCGGCCCGAGGGCGTGAAGTAGCGCGCCGTCGTCAGCTTGATGGATCCGCCGCCCGGCACGTCGAAGAGAGTCTGCACGGAGCCCTTGCCGAAGCTCTTGGTGCCCATCAGGATGGCGCGCTTCTGGTCCTGCAGCGCGCCCGCCACGATTTCGGAGGCCGAAGCCGAGCCGCCGTTGATCAGGCAGACGACGGGCAGGCCGCCCGCGAGATCGCCCGGCGTCGCATTGTCGCGGCGCGTGTCGTCGGGATTGCGCCCGCGGGTCGAGACGATTTCGCCCTTGTCGATGAAGGAATCAGCCACCGATATCGCCTGGTCGAGCAAGCCGCCCGGGTTGTTGCGCAGGTCGACGACATAGCCGATGACCTTGCCGCCCGTCTGTTTTTCGATGTCGGTAAAGGCCTTTTTGAGCCCCGTAAACGTCTGCGCGTTAAAGGTGGTGATGCGGATATAGCCGATATGGCCGTTCTCGACGCGGCTGCGCACGGACTGTATCTGGATGATGTCGCGCTTGAGGTTGAATTTCATGGGCTCTTTCGCGCCCTGGCGGATGATGGTCAGGATGATTTCCGTCCCCACCTTGCCGCGCATTTTCTCGACCGCTTCGTTGAGCGTCATGCCCATGACCTGCTTGCCGTCGATTTCGACGATAAGGTCGCCCGGCTGGATGCCGGCTTTCGCGGCCGGCGTCTCGTCGATGGGGGAGACGACTTTCACGACGCCGTTTTCCATCGTCACTTCGATGCCGAGGCCGCCGAATTCGCCACGGTTCTGCACCGACATGGCTTTCGTTTCTTCGTCGTTCATATAGCCCGAGTGCGGGTCGAGGCTGGTCAGCATGCCGTTGAGGGCGTATTCGATAAGTTTTTTATCTTCGACTTTCTCGACATAGTTCGCGCGCACCTGCTCGAACACGTCGCCGAAAAGATTGAGC
>SCTB01000005.1 GCA_004297545.1 Alphaproteobacteria bacterium | reverse complement strand
AGCACCTTGTCGAGCGTCGCGGCCTTGTCGCCGAACATGGCTTCGGACCAGCGGCGCACATTGATCCACTGGCTGGCGGGGACTTCTTCCTGGCCGGCTTTCTTGAGTTCAAGATTCAGCAGTTCGACATCGAGCGTATAGCCTTCCTTCGTCGTGCGGCAGGTGATGATGACCGGATCATTGCCGATGAAGTCGCGGATCTCCTTGGCGACTTCTGAAAACTTGGGGGAGTCCTTGATCGTCTCGTTCGAGATGTGGTGGATCTTCACGACCTCGGCCGGGATGTCGCGTTCGGGGTTGATGAGGATATGCAGCTCGCGGCCGGTCGGGCGGCGGTTGATCATCTCAACCAGCGCAATTTCCACCATACGGTGGCCATCCGACGTCAGCAGCCCGGTGGACTCCGTATCCAGAACAAGCTCACGGGGGCCCGTGGTGCTTTTGTTAAATACCTTAAGGATGCTCATGGCTTGAATCAGTAGCCGTAAAACACCCCTTAGTCAACGGGGCGGGTAACATCCTGTGAACATTTTGAATATTGCTTATTTTCGATAATATTGAAATAAGAAACCCCGGCTTTTGGCCGGGGTTTCGGTATTTTAAATCGTCAAAGGCTTACTCTTTTGGCGCCTCTTCGGCGGGCTTGTCTTCGGGTGCCGTGTCGTCCTTGGAGCTCTTTTCAGACTTGCCGAATTCGAGCGGCTTGCCGTTCATGTCGAACATCTTGATTTCGGCCTTGGAGCGCAGTTTCAGGATCAGCTCCCGCACCGCGTCCTGCGTCAGCTTCTGCTTGATGGCTGGCTCGACCTTCGCCAGCTCGGGGACTTCGCGGAAACGCTTTTGCTCGACCTTGATCACATGCCAGCCGAACTTGGTCTGGACCGGTTCTTTCGAATATGCACCCGGCTTGAGCTTGAAGGCGGCCTTGCTGAATTCCGGCAGCATGTCTTCCTCGGCGAACCAGCCGAGATCGCCGCCATTCGCGGCGGAGCCCGCGTCGGAGGAGCGCGACTTCGCCACCGCGTCGAATTTCTCGCCGGCATCGAGGTCCTTGATCGCCTGCTTGGCTTCTTCCTCGGTCTTCACGAGGAGATGCCGCGCATGGACTTCCTGCTTGCCTTCGTTCTCTTCCTTGAATTTCTTATATTCTGCTTTCACCGCGGCGTCGCTGACCTTGTCTTTCAGGACTTTTTCGACGTAGAGCTGCTTGGCGAGATTGGCTTTCAGCGCATCGAGCTTTTTCTTGAAGTCGTCGCTCTCGTTGATTTTCGCGGCCGTCGTGGCTTCGTCGATCAGTTTTTCGTTGATGATTTCATCGACCACCAGCGGGAAAAGCTTTTCGGTTTCCTTTCCCTTGACGGGGAGGTTCTTCATCGCATTCATGACGTCTTTTTTCATGATCTTGTCGCCATTGACGATCGCGATGACGGTTTCGTCAGCCGCGGCGGCGGCCACGGCGGGCGCCGCGAAAAGGGCCGTGGCGACAATCGCGGCGGCGATAACGGCGGTGGCGGAATAACGCTGGTGCATTCCATATTCTCCTAAATGCTTTAATTTACGAAATCATTTACCGATGCGGACAATTGCCCTCCGCCCATGATTTTCAAGTCATATAAGGGGGTTTTAGGCGGTTTAGCAAGGGTTTTTGGCGTTATTGCCGCCCAAAAGCGTTGATTGACTTAATAAATATCTGGTTTATATCTCTTCGGACATAAAAGTAGATGAGGTCTGCAAAAGAAATAAGATGGCCCAAGCGATGATGCGAAGAATATTCGGCTCCCAGAACGACAGGATTATCAAAGGCTATCGTCGGCGTATCGACGCCATCAATGCGCTCGAGCCGCAGATGCAGGCCCTTTCCGACGCCGACCTCGCCGGCCAGACGGGCAAGCTCAAGGGCCTGCTGAAGGACGGCAAGGCGCTCGACGACCTTCTGCCCGAAGCCTTCGCGACCGTGCGCGAAGTGTCCCGCCGCACGCTGGGCCAGCGCCATTTCGACGTGCAGCTGATGGGCGGCATCGCGCTGCACGAAGGCTTTATCCCCGAGATGCGCACGGGCGAAGGCAAGACGCTCACCGCGACGCTCGCCGTTTACCTCAACGCGCTCGAGGGCAAGGGCGTGCATGTCGTTACCGTGAACGATTATCTCGCCCAGCGCGACGCGAACTGGATGGGCCCGATCTACAAGATGCTCGGCATGACGGTCGGCTTCATCCTCACCAACATTTCCGACGACCAGCGCCGCGCTTCTTACGGCTGCGACATCACCTATGGCACCAACAACGAATTCGGCTTCGACTACCTGCGCGACAACATGAAGTTCCGCCTGGAAGACATGGTGCAGCGCCCGTTCAACTACGCCATCGTCGACGAAGTGGACTCGATCCTCATCGACGAGGCGCGCACGCCGCTCATCATTTCCGGCCAGATCCAGGATTCCGCCGACATGTACCGCGTCGTCGACGCGGTCATCCCCAAGCTTCTGGCCCCCAAGGGGCTCGCCGTCGATCGCCCGACGGGTCCGCTCGCGCGCCGCGACCGCGACAAGGAAGACGACGCCGACTATGAACTCGACCTCAAGCACAAGACCGTCGTCCTGACCGACCGCGGCAACGAGCATGTCGAGCAGATCATGCGCGAGATGGGCATATTGCAGGAAGGCGGCCTGTATGATGCGCAGAACATCAGCCTTGTCCACCATGTCAACCAGGCCCTGCGCGCGCACAAGCTGTTCAACCGCGACGTCGATTACATCGTCAAGGACGACGCCGTCATCATCATCGACGAATTCACCGGCCGCATGATGGAAGGCCGCCGCTTCTCCGAAGGCCTGCACCAGGCGCTCGAGGCGAAGGAGAACGTGAAGGTCCAGAACGAGAACCAGATCCTGGCCTCGATCACCTTCCAGAACTATTTCCGCATGTATCCGAAGCTGGCCGGCATGACCGGCACGGCCCTGACCGAGAAGGACGAGTTCGAGGCCATCTACAACCTGCGCGTCGTCGAGATACCGACCAACCAGGAAATGATCCGCGTCGACCACCACGACGAGATTTACCGCACGGCGGAAGAAAAATACGAGGCCATCGTCCGCGTCATCGAGGAATGCCAGGCGCGCCAGCAGCCGGTCCTCGTCGGCACGACCTCCATCGAGAAATCCGAGCTGCTTGCGCGGCGCCTCAAGTCGCTGAAGATAAACCACAACGTCCTCAACGCCCGCTACCACGAGCAGGAAGCCTTCATCATCGCGCAGGCCGGGCGCCCCGGCACGGTGACCATCGCGACCAACATGGCCGGCCGCGGCACGGACATCAAGCTGGGCGGCAACGCCGAAATGCGCATCAAGCTCGAAGTGCCCGAGGACGCCGATCCCGAGCTGCGCAAGCGCATGGAAAAGGAAATCCGCGACGAGGTCGACGCCGCCTACAAGACCGTCATCGAGGCGGGCGGGCTTTTCGTCGTCGGCTCCGAGCGGCACGAATCCCGCCGCATCGACAACCAGCTGCGCGGCCGCTCCGGCCGCCAGGGCGACCCCGGCGCCTCGCGCTTCTACATCTCGCTCGAAGACGACCTCATGCGCATCTTCGGCTCCGAGACGATGGACAAGTTCCTGCAGAAAATGGGCATCAAGCGCGGGCAGGCCATCATCCACCCCTGGATCAACACCGCCATCGAGCGCGCCCAGAAAAAGGTCGAGGCGCAGCACTTCGAGATCCGCAAGCAGCTGCTGAAATTCGACAACGTGATGAACGACCAGCGCCGCGTGATCTACGAGCAGCGCCGCGAGATCATGTCGTCGCCCGACGTCTCCGAAGTCGTGACCGACATGCGCTATGAAGTCATCAACGGCGTCGTCGACCTGACCGTCCCCGAGGGCACCTATGCCGAGCAATGGGACCTGCCCCTGCTCAAGACCGACGCGCTGCGCTTCTTCGGCCTCCACATCCCGGTCGAGGACTGGGCGAAGGAAGAAGGCATCGACGGCCATAAGATCGCCGAGCGCCTGATCCAGCTGACCGACGACAAGCTGCGCGCCAAGGAACAGGTCGTCTCGGCCGCCGTCATGCGCCAGGTCGAAAAGCATTTCATGCTCTCGCTGCTCGACCAGACCTGGAAAGAGCACCTGCTCAACCTCGACTACCTGCGCCAGGGCATTTCCTTGCGCTCCTACGGCCAGCGCGATCCCTTAAACGAGTACAAGACCGAAGCCTTTGCGGCTTTCCAGTCGATGCTGGCCATCCTGCGCGAGAAGGTGACCACGGCGCTATGCCTGATCGAGCTGCACGCCGACGCGCCGCCCTCGATGCCCAAACCCGCCCAGCCGGCCAAGACCGTCCTGTCGCGCGGCGCGGACCCCGCGCTCGAGGCCAAGGACCCGCCGACGCTCACGCCCGTGGTGTCGCCCGCCTTCCGGCAGGACGACCCCTCCACCTGGAGCAAAACCCCGCGCAACGCGGCCTGCCCCTGCGGCAGCGGCAAGAAGTACAAGTACTGCCACGGGCAGTCGGCGTAGTTTTACCGTCATTCTGAGCGAAGCGAAGAATCTCCCTTCTGAAGCGAGATTCTTCGGTCGCTTCGCTCCCTCAGAATGACAAGCATTTTCCGAAGAGCGTCTCCTTGACGCCTCCCTCCTCCCTCCCTACCATTAAGGGGTAAGGAAGGTGCCCCATGCCCTCGCAACGCGACGAAATCCTGCGCTGCCTTTTCCAGACCGTCGGGACGATGGTCGATGCCGCAGGGCGGGAGGAGGCCTATGCCCCCGGCCACCGCCTGAAGACCTCGCAGATCGCCAGAACCATCGCGCAGATCATCCGCTGCGACGACGACGTCGTCGACGGGGTGCGCATGGCGGCGACGCTGCATGATTTCGGCAATATCCTGATCCCGGTGGAGCTGCTCACCAAGCCCGGGAAGTTCACCGACGAGGAATTCGCGCTCATCAAGCAGCACGCGACCTACGGCGCGGAGATTCTGAAAGACATCGAATTCCCCTGGCCCATCTGCAACATCATCCTGATGCACCACGAGCGCATCGACGGCTCCGGCTATCCCGCGGGCCTGAAGGGGACGGAAGTCATGATGGAGGCGCAGATCCTGGGCGTGGCCGACATGATGGAAGCCATGACCTCCCCCCGCCCCTGGCGCGCCGCCCTGTCCGTCGAAGAGGCGCTGTCCGAGCTTACCCAGATGCGCGGCGTCAAGTTCGAAGCCTATATCGTCGATGCCGCCATCGAGCTGTTTACCAAGCAGAAATACCGCCTCGACCCCGAATATTACGGGCGTACCTAGGGCCATTTACATTAAGATTATATTTATCCTTCGTTAGCAATTTGGTTACAGGTTTTTGCTAATCTTGAGTCGTGTGTGAATACGGCGCTCGATGCGCCTGATGAGAGAGATACGGACAAACGGCAAGTTTCTTTCGAGTGTGTGTGAAGATAATGGGGAAGACTAAGAGGGGCCGGCTGAAAAGCGGGCCCCTTTTTTATTGGCAGCCTTTTCAAAACTCCGGAACTATCCAAAATAAAAAGCAGCGTCACCCCCGCCTTGCGCGGGGGTCCGGCGCGCGGCGTCTGCCGCGCATATGAGTCATACGACGGCCGGACGGCCTCCGGATGCCCGCGCAAGGCGGGCATGACGAATTTTCGTTAGCTGAGCACCCTCTTCACCGCCGCCTGCCAGCCATCATAAAGCTGCTCGCGTTCGGAGGAGGCCATCTGGGGGGAGAAGCGCTTTTCGCTCTGCCACTTGTCCGCGATGTCGTCGAGAGATTCGAACATTCCCGCCTGCAAGCCGGCAAGATACGCCGCGCCAAGCGCCGTGGTTTCGGTGACAATCGGCCGCAAAACAGGCGTCGAGGTGATGTCGGCGATGAACTGACACACCCAGCTGTTGCGCACCATGCCGCCGTCGACGCGGATTTCGCTGATAGGATAGCCGGCGTCATCCGCCATGGCCTGTATCAGGTCGGCGGTCTGGTAGCCCTGCGCCTCTAATCCCGCGCGCACCAGGTGCGCCGAAGTCGCTCCGCGCGTGAGGCCCGAGATCGCGGCGCGCGCATGCGGGTCCCAGTGCGGCGCGCCCAGGCCCGTGAAGGCCGGCACTAAATACACGCCGCCGTTATCGGCGACCGACTGCGCGATCTTCTCCGTATCGGCCGCCGATTTGATAAGCCCCAGCGCGTCGCGCAGCCACTGGATGGCCGCGCCCGCCACGAAAATCGCGCCTTCGATGGCGTAATTCGTCTCGCCGTTCAGGCGATAGGCGACGGTGGTCAGCATTTTATTCTGCGATACCTTGAATTCCGTGCCGATGTTCATCAGCGCAAAGGCGCCCGTGCCATATGTGCTCTTGACCATGCCAGGGTTGAAACAGGCCTGCCCGAACAGCGCCGCCTGCTGGTCCCCCGCCATGCCGGTCACGGGAATGGCCGCGCCCACGAATTCGGGGACTGCCGTGCCGAATTTCGCCGCGTTGTCCTTCACCTCGGGCAGCAGTTTCTTGGGGATGTTCAACATTTTCAGCAGGTCATCGTCCCACTTATGCTCGACGATGTTATACAGCATCGTGCGCGAGGCATTGGTGATATCCGTCGCATGCGACTTGCCGCCGGTCAGCTTCCACAGCAGGAAACAGTCGATGGTGCCGAAGGCAAGGTCGCCATGCTCCGCCTTCATGCGCGCGCCCGGCACGTTATCGAGTATCCAGCGCAGCTTGGTGCCGGAGAAATAGGGGTCGAGCAGCAGCCCAGTCTTTTTCGTGACCGTCGCCTCCTGCCCCTCGTCTTTCAATTTCTTGCACATATCCGCGGTGCGGCGGTCCTGCCAGACGATGGCATTATGCACGGCCTCGCCCGTCTTGCGGTCCCAGACCACCGTCGTCTCGCGCTGGTTGGTGATGCCGATGCAGGCGACGTCGGAGGGCGCGACCGAATGCTGCTGCAGCACCCCGCGGCAGACGAATTTCGTATCCGCCCAGATATCCTCCGGATTCTGCTCCACCCAGCCGTTGGCGGGATAATAAAGCTGCAGCTCCTTCTGGCACATGCCGACCACATGGCCCAGATTATCGAACAAAATCGCTCGCGTGCTGGTCGTTCCCTGGTCGATGGCGAGGATAAATTTGGGCATTTAAAGTTTCCTGTTTACTTGAACTAAAAAGTAATAGATCTCCATCCATGCTCTTCATAAAGTGGGGCCCTGTTAGGCCATACGCAGTCCCATTCCGGCGGCAAAGCACTTGCACAGCCATTTGTGCAATAGCTTAGTGTTCCAGTGATTTGATTGCCAAAATAATACGTAGGCTGATCATAGTTCCCCGGCGGTCTGGCGCATTGAATAGCTAGAAATTTTCCGCAGCTATCCACAATTTGGCATTTTCCGAGACCTGAGCCGCAGAGTAGCTTTGACAACGCAGTTGGCGTAGCGCTTGCACATATTCTTGTTGAAGTCGGTGCCATGGAATCTTGGTCGTCAGTATTAGCGGGGGACTGGGGTGAAACTGTTGTTGGCTTCCATTCATCTAAGCGTTTATTAATCTTAGATAGTTGTTCGGAATTTAAATCCTTGGCGAAAGAATCGGCACTCCATTTAGCTCCAGCTTCCCCAGACTTTGATGCCAGTGTAAGCCAAAAATAAGCCTCGGCAGGATCAACGGCACCGAACATCCCTTTGCCATAGCGGGTTCCAAGAGAATTTTGAGCTTTCGAATTCCCGAGGTCCGCTAGTCGTTGAATTTTCGTAGGATCAGGTGTCTCTTGTTCCCACTCATATATATCTACAAGCTTATTTTGGGCCTCTACATCGCCCGCAAAGGCCAGATCGGAAGA
>SCTB01000079.1 GCA_004297545.1 Alphaproteobacteria bacterium | reverse complement strand
ATATTGATATATAACTGGTTTTGCGTTAGTTTTTGGCCGGTATATGTCAAAGAAATTGACACTTTATGTCATTCCAGATATCATTTAGTTAATAAGACAGCTATCGATCAGGGGATTTGGTCGTGCCTCTGGCACGGGTATTCGCGTTAAGAAATAACTGAAAATAGCAGGGTGTTTTCATGGGTACTCTTAAGAATGCGTTTAATAAAGTAGTATTGAGTACGGTTCTGACGGCGTCCCTCGTTGGCGGCGTCAGTGAAAGCGCCTTCGCGCAGACGCAGGCAGGCCCGCCTCCGGGCCCCAGCACCTCGGCCGTCGAGGTGGTGCAGCAGCAGGCCTGGCGCAATGACCCCTATTACCAGCGCATCATGGCCGCCTATGACCGACAGTTGCAAGCGCGCGAAAAACAATATCATGCGCAGGAAAACGCCCAGGTAAGGATCGAGAACGCCAACTTCCAGATTCAGGAATGGAATCTCGAACAGAGCCGGGTGAATTACATGAAAACCCCGCAGGGGATGGCGCAATATTGGGCCGTACAGACACAGCTCACCGCCGGACACAACGCGCGGCTCGTCTCGATTAAGTCCAACTGGAATGCGCGGGATGCCCAGGAAAATCTCGCCCGTAACAATTACACCCAGGCTCTTGATAACCGTTTCTCCTCGCTGCCCGAATACAGGGCTGGCGGCGCAGGTCCGCGCAAGGACAAGCCCTGGGAAAACGACCCAACATATCAGCAGAAACTGAGCACGTTCAGCCAGCAGCTGGGAAGCCAGTCGGATGTTGATAAAGCAAACACGCGCGCGCAGATTCAGATCCTCGATGCCAACCACATGGCCCAGGATGCCAATATCGGCGCCCAGTTGCCCACACAGGGACGTTTCGGCCTTCCGGGATACGGCCGGGTTGGCGGCCAGCTGGAAATCTCCAATGCGCAATACGACATGAACCGCACGATTTACAAGGAAAGCCTCGAACAACGTGAAGGCATGCGCGACCAGCAGTATGCCGAATTCCTTTTCAACCTGGACCGCCAGTATGGCGCCCTACCGCAATATAAGGCCGCTCCGGCACCCGCAGTGAAGGCTCCGGCGCCCAAGCCTCCGGGGTCGTAATCAGGCTAGGCAAGCTAAAAGAGCCCTCCCACCGGAGGGCTTTTTTATTGTGAAAAATCAAGTCTGTTTGCGGCTTGAAACCAAACGCCCGTTCCTGTCGAATAAGAGGGTGGAAGGATGAACGCCATGAAAAGACGGGAATTTATGATGCAGGCCTTCATTGCCACGATGGGCATTGGCCTGCTGAGATGGGGTACTGCTTTCGCGGCTGAAGAGGAAATCAAGGAGATCACGATGAGCGACGAGGAATGGAAAAAGAAACTGCCGCCGCAGGCCTATGACGTCCTGCGCTGCGAAGGCACGGAAAGGGCCTTTACAAGCCCTCTGCTGGAAGAACACCGGCCGGGGACCTTCGTCTGCGCCGGCTGCGGCCTGTCTCTGTTCACGTCAGACAAGAAATTCGACAGCGGTACGGGATGGCCGAGCTTTTTCGAGGCGATCCCCGGCCATATCAAGACCAAGACCGACACCAAGCTGTTCATGCCGCGCACGGAATATCACTGCGCCCAGTGCGGCGGCCACCAGGGCCACGTCTTCAACGACGGCCCGCAGCCGACAGGTCTGCGGTACTGCAACAACGGCGTGGCGCTTGCCTTCAAGCCGGAAGATGAAAAGAAATAACCTATAATCCCCCACCCCGGCGAAGGCCGGGGTCTCGGGCAACAAACATGCAACAGCTTTTCTGCGTATATATCTTAACAAACAAGAAGCGGGGTGTTCTATACACCGGAAAATCGAACAGCCTGATAAAGAGAATACATCAGCACAAAAACAAAGAGGCTGATGGGTTCACCAAGAAATATCAGCTGACGAGATTGGTTTATTACGAAGCACATGAAAGCGCTACCGTCGCCACCCACCGCGAGAAGTGTATCAAGGAATGGAAGCGGGAATGGAAAATACGGTTGATAGAAGAGCTTAACCCTGAATGGAGGGATTTGTATGAAGATATTTGCAAATAGTTTGAGTCGCAATAATGCAGACCCCGGCCTTCGCCGGGGTGGGGAGATTTTTTTTGCCCTACTGATCGTGTTTGGCATCAGCCATACTGCTTTAGCCGCGGACACCGCCTACAAAACTGCTGTCTTCGCGGGCGGCTGCTTCTGGTCGATGGAATCCGCCTTCGATGACGTGAAAGGCGTGGTGAAGACGGAGGCCGGTTTTGCCGGCGGCACGCTCAAGAACCCGTCTTACGAACAGGTATCGCATGGCGATACAGGCCACCGCGAGGCCGTGCAGGTCACCTATGACCCCGCAGTCATCAGCTATGACGGGTTGCTGGACGTCTACTGGCACAGCATCGACCCGACCGATGCGCGCGGCCAGTTCTGCGACAAGGGCGAGGAATATAAATCGGCCGTTTTCTACGGCTCGGACGACGAGAAAAAGCTGGCGGAAGATTCCAAGCAGAAAGTAGCGAAAGAGCTGGATAAAGGCGTAGCCACGGATATTCTGGCGGCAGCACCTTTCTATCCCGCCGAGGATTACCATCAGGCCTATCACAAGAAGAACCCCGAGGCCTACGGCATGTACCGCCGCGGCTGCGGGCGCGACAACAGCCTGCGCTTCATCTGGGGCGACAAGGCGAAGACGATGCCGGGGTTTTAAAAGGACGGCCCTGCCGGGTTCGGTTGCGGGCGTCGCGCCTCGGGTGGGCGGTCAAAACCTGTGATAATGCCGCTGCCGGAAATCCGGAAGCCGCCGGTTTTCAGCCGTTCCGTCAGCTCATGGGGCGTTACTTTCATCGGCTTTGCAATTTCGTCCACCGAAAGCAGTATCATATGCGCTGGCCGGAGGCCGAAGGTTTCCTCCAGCTCACGCGCCAGCATTTTGTTTTCCTGCATGCCGCAGAAGAAAACGACATCAAGCGCCGCCGAGGCATAGCTCGTCATCACGCGCAATGCGGCATAAGCGGTGTCGGCGCGCTTCATCTGGTCTTCGAATTTCATCTGCATGCCAGGCAGGTATTTGGTCATGCGGAAGTAGCGAAACCATTCGACCGGGTCGTCGTAGCTTTTGGGGGCCTCGTCGAACATGGTCTAGCCGTTCTCAACGATAAGGTCGGTGAATTTATTAGTGATGGGATAGCGCCGGTCGCGCCCGAAGGCCTTGCGGCTGATCTTGACGCCGGGACAGGCCTGGCGGCGCTTGTATTCGGCGCGGTCGAGCAGTTTCCAGACCTTGTTCACGGTTTCCGCGGGATAGCCCTTTGCGACGATTTCATCGAAGTTCATTTCCTTTTCGACCATGCAGTGCAGGATATCGTCCAGCACGGGGTAGGGCGGCAGGCTGTCTTCGTCCTTCTGGCCGGGGCGCAGTTCGGCCGAGGGCGGCTTGGTAATAATGCGTTCCGGAATGACGCGACCAGCGGGGCCTTTGGCGTTCTGCGGATGTGACTGGTTGCGCCACTTGGACAGTTCGAAAACCGTCATCTTGTAAACGTCCTTCAGCACATTGAAGCCGCCGCACATATCGCCGTAGAGCGTCGCGTAACCGACCGAAATTTCCGACTTGTTGCCGGTGGACAGCACCATGTAACCCGTCGCATTCGACATCGCCATCAGCAGCATGCCGCGCGTGCGGGCCTGAATGTTTTCGGCCGTGATACCGCCGACATTCTGGTTCGCGGCCTGTTTCAGCATCGTCTCGAAGGCCTTCATCGACGGTTCGATGGAAATGGAGCCATGCGAAATGCCCAAGAGCTTGCTGCATTCCGCCGCATCGTCGACGCTTTCTTTCGAGGTATAGGGGGAGGGCATCATAAAGCATTTCACCCGGTCCGCGCCCAGCGCATCGACTGCAATGGCGGCGGAAAGGGCGCTGTCGATGCCGCCCGACATGCCGAGCAGCACACCCGGAAACCCGTTCTTGTCCGCATAATCGCGCAGGCCCAGCATGAGGGTTTGATAAATGGCCTCGGAACCCGTATAAAGCGTCGCATTCGTTTCGCAGGACTTGCAGACCCAGATGCGGTCGACGCCCTGTTCCCAGATTGTCGTGGTCACATATTCCTGATGGCTGGGCAGCTGGGAAATAATCTTGCCTTTCTGGTCCATGACGAAAGAAGCTCCGTCGAATACCAGCTCGTCCTGCCCGCCGACCTGGTTGATGTAGAGCAGGGGCAGTCCGGTTTCTTCCACGCGCTTTTTCGCATGGTCGGTGCGCACATGCGCCTTGTCGACTTCATAGGGGCTGCCGTTCGGGACGATAAGGATTTCGGCCTCTTCCTTGCGCAGCTGCGCCGTCACATCGGGGAACCACATGTCCTCGCAGGTGAGGATGCCGAGCCTTGCGCCCTTGAACTCGACCGGATGCGGCAGGTCCCCTGCGGCAAACAGGCGCACTTCGTCAAAGACGCCGTAATTGGGCAAGTGATGCTTGAAGCGCTTGGCGACGATCTTGCCGTCATGGATGAGCAGCGCGGCATTGAAAACCTTGCCCTGATCGCGCCACGGGGCGCTGACAAGGATGCCCGCGCCCGTGCCGTCGATCTGCTTCGCCAGTTTTTCCACGCCCTTCATGACGCGGTCGATGAAAAACGGCTTCAGGACAAGGTCGTCGGTCGGATAGGCGGTGACAATCTGTTCGCTGAAGGCTATGAGGTCAGACGTCGTCTTGTGTTTCTTGTAAACATCGAGAATTTTTTTGATGTTCCCGGCAATATCGCCCACGGTCGGATTAAGCTGGGCGAGGGTGAGGGTGAAATGTTTTGACATCAGAAATTACCTCGTTCATGCAACAAAGTCATTGCTCGCGCCAATCCAGACTCCAATTCGCTTTGCACTCCGTGTGTTTTTCCAAATTCCTTTATCATTTCAAGAATAGCCTTAAGAGTGACCCCTTCACTATCTCGAATATAATCCCTTAAAGAACCTGTTATGCGATTCTGGAGTTCATTGTACGCCCTTAGAAGTTGTGGCTTTAAAACATTGGAAGTCCCGGCCTCATACGTAGTTCCTCTCGCACAGACTGTCACCTCCTGCGCAATAAGAGCAAGGAGCTCTATCTTTTTATCTTTCGGCAACTTATCAGCATCTACTGCGATCAAATTATCACCGTACATATTTAGTTACGTGCAATTATTGCTCCTTCTCGGGCATATCGTCTTCGTCGGCCTGGTCGCGCTTGCGCACGTAATGCGCGCGCAGTTCGTCGGCGATAAGGAAAGCCAGCTCCAGCGCCTGCGAGGCGTTCATGCGCGGGTCGCAATGGGTATGATAGCGTTCCGACAATTTGTCATCGGTGATTTTATAGGCCCCGCCGACGCATTCCGTCACGTCCTGCCCGGTCAGCTCCAGATGCACACCGCCGGGGTAGCTGCCCTCGGCATGGTGGATTTCAAAGAACTGCCGCACTTCGGAAAGAATATTCTCGAATTCTCGGGTTTTGTAGCCCGCGGTCGAAACGCGCGTATTGCCGTGCATCGGGTCGCAGCACCAGGTCACGATGCGGCCGGATTTCTTGACCGCGCGGATCAGCGGCGGCAGGTATTTTTCGACCTTGTCGTGGCCCATGCGGCCGATGAGGGTAAGGCGGCCCGGCTCGTTGTCGGGGTTCAGAATGTCGATCAGCCTCATCATGTCGTCGATAGGCAGGCTGGGCCCGCATTTGAAGGCGATCGGGTTTTTCACGCCGCGCAGGAATTCGACATGCGCGCCGTCCGGCTGGCGGGTACGATCGCCGATCCAGAGCATATGCGCGGAGACGTCGTAATGGTCGCCCGTCGTTGAATCAACGCGCGTCATCGCCTGTTCATAGGGCAGCAGCAGCGCCTCATGCGAGGTGAAAAAATCAACTTCACGGATCTGGTGCGATGTTTCCCCCGTGATGCCCGCCGCCGCCATGAAAGCAAGCGCCTGATCGAGCCTGTCGGCAAGGTCTTTATATCGTTCCGAAAGCGGGTGGTCCTTCACGAAATCCAGCGTCCATTTGTTGACGCGGTGCAGGTCGGCATAACCGCCATGCGCGAAGGCGCGCACGAGGTTCAGTGTCGCGGCAGACTGGTTATAAGCCTGCACAATGCGCTGCGGATCGGGCCGCCGCGCCTTGGCGGTGAATTCGGGTCCGTTGATGATATCGCCTTTATAGCTGGGCAGGGTGACGCCGTTGCGCGTTTCTTTGGCGTCGCTGCGCGGCTTGGCGAACTGTCCCGCGATGCGCCCGACTTTCACGACCGGCATGCCGGCCGCAAATGTCATGACGACCGCCATCTGCAATATCACCCGGAACGTATCGCGGATATTGCGCGGATGAAATTCGGCGAAGCTTTCGGCGCAATCGCCGCCCTGCAGCAGCACGCCTTTTCCTTCCGCCACCTTCGCCAGCGATTTCTTCAGCCGCCGCGCCTCGCCCGCGAAGACAAGGGGAGGGTAATTCTTCAGCGTATCCTCTACCGCCTGCAGCTCGGCCGGGTCGTCATAGACCGGCAATTGCTGCGCAGGTTTTTCCTTCCAGCTGTCCGGTGACCAGGGCGCTGTTTTTTTCTTTTTTTCGACGGCTTTGATAGGCAAGATAGTTCTCCTGATGTCCTCCCAAAGGGAGAGATTCCTGTCCCCTCTCCCGCGCTTGTCGCGGGGGAGGGATAGGGAGGGGGATTTAAGCGATGGTGCGGGACAATCCCTCTCCCTAACCCTCTCCCAACCTTCGTTGGGAGAGGGGACTAGACCGCTGAATTATATCGCCTTTTCCGGAGTCTTTTCAAGCGCGGCTTTGAGCGCGTTTTCAATGCTTTGGAGCTTGTTCCGGTGCACGATTTTGAGTCCGAAGCTATCCTTGACGTAAAAGACGTCGACGGCGCGGCTGCCGAAGGTGGTGATTTTAGCGGCGGATATCTGCAAGCCGGCATTTGTCAGCGCGGAAGTGACGTCATAGAGGAAACCGGGGCGGTCGCGGCCGTTCACCTCGATAACCGTATTGCTGGCGCTGGCGTCATTGTCGATGATCACGCGCGGGGGCACCCGGAAGTGCTGGCCTTTTTTCGGCGCCGTGCGCTGGCGCTCGGCGATTTCGGCGGCGAGGTCGATTGTTCCGGCAAGCGCTGCTTTCAAAGTCTTCTGCAGGAACGATGTATTTTCATACACATGACCGTTCAAATCCTGAATCTGGAAGATATCGAGCGCCATGCCGTTGGTCAGCGTAAAAATCCGCGCATCGGCAATCGAGGCGCCGGAAGCCGCCATCGCGCCCGAAAGGGTCGCGAAAAGGCCCTTGCGGTCAGGCGTGAAAATGAAAACTTCTGTGAAATCCTGCTGCGGGTTCGGCGAAATGCGGATAACGGTCGCGTCCACCTTGCCGGTGTTTTTATGCAGCGCATGAACAAATCCAGCAATCGCCTCGGGCGGGAAACTGAGCCAGAAATATTTCGGCGCGTAATCGCCGAGGTATTGCAGCGCCTTTGTCTCTTCGCCCACCAGTCTCCGGACCTTCTTCTGCAGGATGATGAATTGGTCGCTGTCTTCCCTGTCGCGCGGCGTGCCTGCCATATGCTCGATGGCCTTGAAATAAAGCTCCGACAATAAACCCGCCTTCCAGTTGTTCCAGCGGTCCGGCCCCACGGCCATGATGTCTGATGTCGTCAGGATGGTCAGCAGCTTGAGCCGCTCCGGCGACTGGACGAGCGCCACGAAGTCCTCAATCGTCTTGGCGTCATTCAGGTCGCGCTTGAAGGCGGTCATGGTCATTAGCAGGTGATGTTCGACCAGCCAGGCGGCCGTTTCCGTTTCTTCGTCCGACAGGCCCATCTGCGGGCAGACCCGCCTTGCGATTTCCGCGCCCTTGGTCGAATGGGCGCCGCCGGTGCCCTTGGCGATATCATGCAGGAACATGCCCACATAAAGCGCGCGGCGCGACTGTATCTTGCGGAACAGGTCGGTCGCCAGCGGCGCGGCCTCCGCCAGATCGCCGTTTTCGATCTTATGCATCATGCCGACGGCGTAAATCGTATGCTCGTCCGCCGTGAACACATGGTACATGTCGTACTGCATATGCGCGAAGATATTGCTGAAATCGGGGATCAGCGCCGTCAGCACGCCCGCCTCGTTCATGCGGCGCAGCGTGGATTCAGCGCGCCTTCCATCCAGCAGGATGGTCAGGAATATCCAGTGCGCCGTCGGGTCCGCCTGAAGGTCAGGGGCGAGCGTCTTGAGCGAATTCCGTATCGCGCGCAGGGCATCGGGGTGAATATCATGGCCCGAGGTCTGCGCGGCGCGGAAGATGCGGATGATTTCCGACGGGGTCTTCCTGAAATAGCTTCTGTCCGGCACGTTCAGCCGGTTATGCGTGACCGGAAAATCTTCGATAACGTCATCCAGCGCGATCTTGCGCGTTCCCGTCGTGGCGCCGCCGCTTAAACTGCGCGCCTCGAGATCGGCGCAAATGATGCGGGTGAGGTGCCCCGTTTCTTTCGCCATCAGGAAATAGTCTTTCATGAATTTTTCGGCACGCAGGTTGGGCTGCGGTTCGCGGTAGCCCATGCGCGCCGCAACTTCCGGTTGCACCTCGAATGACAGCCGGTCGTTCATGCGCCCGGTCAGCAGGTGCAGATGGCAGCGCACGGTCCAGAAAAACCGCTGCGCTTCCTGCAACGACGCCGCTTCCGCCGCCGTCAGGATGCCTTTTTCGACCAGGCCCTCCGGCGTCGTGATCCCGTACAGAAAATTCGCCAGCCACATCAGCGTCTGGATATCGCGCAGTCCTCCCTTGCTTTCCTTCACATTGGGCTGCAGCTTGAAACGGCTGTCGCCGTGCTTGCGGTGGCGCGCGTCGCGTTCGGTCAGCTTGGCCGCGATAAAGGAGCCGGGCGGGGAGGCGTCGCGCACGGATTCAAAAGCCTTTTCGAGCTGGCGGAAGACCGGTTTCGGCCCCCAGATCAGCCGGCGCTCCAGCATACCGGTCAGGAAATGCAGGTCGCTTGTCATGGCCGCTTCGCATTCGGCCAGCGTGCGCACGGAATAGGCGAGCTTGATGCCCGCATTCCAGAAAATCGTGTTCAGCTCCTCGACCAGCTTTTTTCCGGCAGGCGTGAGTTCGTCTTCGGAAAGGAACAGGATATCAACATCGGAGAAGGGGCCCAGTTCGCGCCGCCCATAGCCGCCCAGCGCCACGACGCAGGGGAAGACGGCATTGCGGTGATGCTTTTTCAGGTCCTCCGCGAGGGCGTCGGAAACAGCGCTCAGGGTCGTGTCGATAAGAGTGGCATATTTATTAGGGAAAATGGTTTGTTCCGAAAGCTGTTCGGAGTCCGAAAAACAGGCAGAAATATCTTCTTTTTTTACTT
The DNA here is from genome assembly GCA_004297545.1 of Alphaproteobacteria bacterium. GTDB lineage: Bacteria > Pseudomonadota > Alphaproteobacteria > Micavibrionales > UBA2020 > JAPWJZ01. The sequence goes on along the minus strand of SCTB01000079.1, from coordinate 19,064 downwards.
TAAGTTTACTAATTAATATATTGATTATACTGTATATTTCTCCAGATTTTTCCAGAGATTTTTTTGCGGTCGAATGTTTGGAGGAGGATACCATTATTCCCGCAACTTTATTTCCCTAAACCACATTTTCTGATGCGTCCTGTATCCAAAGATGATATTCAATATCAAGCCAACAAAAAACAAAAATCGGCGCGCGGGTGCGAAGGAGCGGAGATGTATATATTCTACGACACCGAGACGTCCGGCCTTGAAAAGGATTTTACCCAAATCCTCCAGATCGCGCTCGTGTTTACAGATGACAATCTGAATATCCTGTCGAGCAAGAAAATCGACTGCCGCCGCTCACCTTGGGTCGTGCCGTCGCCGGGCGCGCTGCTGACCACGGGCTTCACCCCCGACGACCTGAAGAACAGCAAGAATTCGAACTTCGAGATGATGCAGGAAATCGACCAGTGGGTGCGTTCCCAGTACTGGCCGGTGATTTTCGCGGGTTACAACTCCATCGAATACGACGAACCCGTGCTGGCGCAGAACTTCCACATGAACCTGCTGGACCCCGGCCTCACGACGGCAAAAAGCCCGTCGAACGGCCAGCGGAACAGCTGCTTTGACGTCATGACGGCGGTGCAGGCGGTGCAGGCCTATATGCCGGGCGCGCTGAAGCTCGATATCCTGAACGAAGCCAAGGACCCCCAGCCGAGCGTCAAGCTCAGCCTGGTCGCGCAGCAGAACGGCGTCGTCCTGTCGAAGGAAGACGCGCATGACGCCATGAACGACATCAAGGCGACCGTCGGCGTCGCCAAGGTCGTCAAGAAAGTCGCGCCGCAGGTCTGGGATCACCTGCATACCATCGCGACGCAGGAAGGCGTCGAGGACTTCATCTCGAAGAACAAGGTGTTCACGCATACGACTTATTCTTTCGGCAAGAAGAAGCCAATTGTCGCGACCTCGGTCGGCGCACGCGAGGGCAGCGGCATCACCGAAATCCTGTTCGACCTCAGCGTCGATCCCACGCCCTATCTGACGATGACCGTCGACCAGCTGAAAGACGTGCTGTTGGCCCAGGAGAAGAAGCCGGCCAAGGGCGCGCCGGCGCCAGTACAGGTCTTCAGGCTTGTGCGCAAAAACGGCATGCCGATCATGATGCCGATGGATATGTCGGACCCCGTGCTGCCCAAAGGCTTCGACGACAAGGTGGCGGAAGCCCGTGCGGATGCCATCAAGGCCAATCCGCAGTTCCGGAAGAACATGGCGGAGGCCGCGAAACTGGCCAAGGAAACACGCGTCTCCCGGCCGAAGACGCATACCGAGCAGCCCGAAGAGCAGATTTATGACGAGGTTCCCGCCACAGTGAAGCCCAAGCTGGACCAGTGGATGAAGGAATTCCGCGAATCCTCCTCCTGGAAAGACGCCGCTGCGCTGGTGAATGATTTTTACAAGCGTTTCGAGCAGGAACTGGAAGACGAGCCCTCTATCCGCCGCTTCGTCAAATTCGCCGGCCGCATCGTCTTTGAACATGCGCCGGAAGAGCTGAGCGAGCAGAAACAGGAGCAGATGAAATCCTATATCGCTGCTCACATCCTGACGGCAGATACGGACGTGCCGTGGATGACCATTCCCAAGGCGCGCAAGGAGCTGGAAAAGATCGAGCAGGAGCGGCAGGACGGCAAGGCCCGGTGGGATGAAGTCACCGACACGCAGATGCGGTCCCTGAAGCTGTATTACACCGCGCTCGAAAAGGAATATTTGCCTTACCTCAAGCCCGCATCGAACGACAACAAGCACACGCCGGCCAGCTTCGACCATATGCTGCCGCCGCCGGAAACGCCCAAGGCCCTCGAGCCGCATGTGGAGCCGAAGTCTATCGACCCGGCGCCTCCCGGCCCCGACCCGAAGAAAGCCACCAACGACGGCTTCAGGCCTTAAAGCCATGCCACGCCGCGAAAAGGAACCCTTCATCCACAAGGGAGACAAAATCCTGATGGAGCGCGGCGCGCCGGGCGGCATCTGGGACGTCATGGCCGCCCGCTGGGCGCGCGCGGACGAAAACGACGATCGTATCGAGTTGGTCTTAAGCCGAGGCGGCGGAACCAGCATGGCCTTCAAGACCGTCTTCAACGAGCAGACGATGCGCCACCAGAGCAACTGGCCGAAACACATCCTCTCCCGCGACATTACCGTGGGCAAGCCGCTTCAGTTCAGGCCGAAGTAGGACCCCGCATGCGCCCGCAGGACATCCCTGATTTTATTTTCCGCGGCGCGATCATCGCCGTGGACGGACAGGAAGAGACGGTGACGGACTTTTCGCTCCAGACCCCCATCGTCGGCGGCCACCCGGTCAAGGGCGCGCTGAGCCTGTACCTTGAATTCAAAAGCGGCCTTGCGCTTGAATATGACATCCGCCGCGTGCGCGAGATTCCCGGCCGGCTGCCCGAATTCATCCGCGAAGGCGCGCATATTTTCTGCAAAGACAAGCTGCCGAAAGACAAGGAAAAGGCGCGCACCATCGAAGCCGCGAACGGCGAGTGGGAAGTAACGAATTTTCACTACGAAAAGGATACCGGAAAGTTCCGCCTGATGCTGAAACGCCCCTGGGTTCCCGGCAAGGGCATTCTCTCCCGCCACTTCAACCCCCGCACCATGACGCCGCTGCCGCCCGGCGCCGAAACGCCGTCTGTTGTTACGCCAGTCTATGAGCTGGAGAACGACATCAGTGTGAGAAAGCCGCTGGTGCTGAAGCTCAATCGCAAATAGACAGGTGTCATCCCCGCGAAAGCGGGGATCCAGTACCGTAGTTATCAAAACGCCATTCGCTGGAAAGAAGCGCAAGTTGTTTTGCTTGCGAGTGGAGTTTTATCTGGTCGAAAAACAACGGCCCGTGATATTTGCGCGAGCCGCGTTTTTATTACCACGGTACTGGATTCCCGCTTTCGCGGGAATGACGGCTCTTATTGTGTCGCCGTTGCATTTCCTCCCAAATTATCGCACACTGAAGGCGGGGTTTTATGTCGAATGAACAAGGCAAAAAAAAGTATCTGGCGGTGGCTCGTCTGGCTTGTACCCGTCGGTGTGCTGCTGCAGGCGGCGCTGGCGCGGCAGGGGGTTGTTTTAAATTTCCCCGAACTTCTCTATGAACTGGGCCCGGCGGATTCCGATATCTGGCTGCGGCTTCAGCAGGTGCGGCAGTTTCTTTCCGGCGGCGATTTTTTTGATCATACGGTTCGCAACACGAATGCGCCCGAAGGCGGTATCTCTATCCACTGGACGCGGCCGATGGATTTCCTGCTGTCGCTGTTCTATTTCCTGACGCCGGCCGGTCTTGCCGAAACAACGCGGCTGCTGCTTGCTTCCGTCTGGCTGCCGCCCGTGCTGGGCCTGACCTGCTTCGGCGTGCTGCTGAAAGCCGTGCGGCAGCGTTTCGACAATGTGCATGCCTTATGGATGCTGGTATTACTGCTGGCCGCAAGCCCCTTGTCCTCATACTTTCCGCCGGGGGAGAGCGACCATCATGGGCTGCTGGCGCTGTTGTGGTGCGGCATTATCTGCCTGCTGATGCGGCCACTGACAAACCGCACCGCATGGATCACCGGCATTTTATCCGGCCTGATGATCTGGATCAGCACGGAAGGGCTGATGATATATTTGCTGACGCTCTATATCCTTGGCGTGGCCGCTCTCAAGCGTCCGGAAGAGATGAGGACGTTCTTTTACGTGACGTTGTCCGCCGCACTGACCACCGCCCTAGGGCTGATGATAGAGGTGCCGCCGCAAAATATCTTCAGCTTTCAAATGAACGATACGCTCTCCATCGTCTATGTCATGCTGCTGGCGCTGATCGCGGCGGGCACATGCCTGATGTCCTGCCCCGCCGTCACCCGGTTGCCTCTCGAGCGCCGCGCATTCTGGGCTGTCATGGCGGCCACCTGTGTGCTCGCCATCGAGCTTCTTCTTTTTCCGCGCGTGGCGCAGGGGCCATTGGCGGACGCTGACCCGTTCATCACGCACGAATTTTTTGCGCGCGTCATGGAATCGAAACCACTGTCCGCGCAGCCGTGGGTCATTATTTTGCAACATATCTGGCAGCCCGCGCTCGCGTTTATTTTATTGTGCATGACATGGCGGCGTGAGCACCGTACCTCGCGCAAGCGCCAGATGCTGACGCTGGCCGTCATGCTGGCGGGCGCCTTTGCCATGACACTCGCGCAGGGCCGCTGGACCTATTACCTGCAGCCGCCCGCGCTGATCGCGCTGGCGACAATACTGCCAGTCTGGAGCCGCGCCGCGACGAAGCGCTGGGCCCGGCGCCTCGAGCGCCTGCTGCGGCCCTATCTCGCACTGCTGGCGGCGGGCGTCATCGTCATGGCGATTGGCATACCGCTTGATTACACGCCAGACCAGAACCTGTGGAACTGCCAGTCACAGCTGCGCTATGTCATCCAGACTCAGCAGCTGCAAAAACTTCTTGGCGACAAGCCCCGCATCCTCTACGTGCCGCCGGAGGCGGGGGGCGACGTGCTCTTCTTCACGCCCTACCGTATTATCGCCGGCGAATACCACCGCGAGGGGAAGGGGCTGAAGGATCTCGCGGAAATCGAGGCCGCGGAAAAACCGGAGGCGGCAAAAATACTGCTCGCCGCGCGAAAGGTCGATAGCCTGCTGGCATGTCCCATCTTCCAGAAGTCGCCAAGCTGGATGCACGGACTTTCGCCGCAGCAACACCCCGTCTGGCTGACGTCCGTGCCGGGCTTGAGATTCATGAAGCTGCCAGGGCCAAAACCGGTGCTGTTCACCGTGAAGTGATTATTTTTTTTATGAATTAATCATCGTGCCCTAGAATTTATCTAGGGTGTAGACGACTTCTCTACATAGCCAAGCAGCTGATCACAGCGACGATCACCGGCCTTAGCCTTATTGGCACAGTAGAAAGCCGTAGGAACATGGCTTGTCAGGTAACGGACGCCTTCTATAAAGTTTTGTTCTAGCTCTTCCTTGGTATCAGGAACAACAAATGGGTAAGTCACCGGCTCGGGAGAAAAGTCGACCCGGGAATCAGACGTGCTAGAAATGTAATAATAATTAGACTGCTGAAACTGCACGGAAAGCGCGGCTAGTTTCACAAGCTTGTTATCTATTATTTCTTTGCGGGCAGATACCAAGATCACAAGGTTAATGAGATTAGGCTGAATCCGTTCAGCTTCTGTGACTGTCAGGTGACCCTTGACTGAAATCCACGGCTCCGCAGCAAACACATCGGTTAATGCTTGCTGAATCCAAGGCCTAGTTTGATTGTGATTGATATCAAGAATATCATCTGCAAAAGGCCCAAACCTATCGAAGACAAGAACCGTATCAATTCCCTTCAAATACTTATCTGGGTGCCAATTGACAATGGGAGTGCCCTTTTCATTCGCTTGAGCTGGAGGAGACCAAATACAAGCGACGAGAATTAAGATCGAGGCTAATAAAGCATTAACGTCGCTCTTTGCTAATAGCATTTGTCTGAATAAGCGTACTAACGCCGAAGACACAATACATACCTCACTTAATCTGCTTCAGCTTGTAAAGCGCCTCAAGCGCCTCGCGCGGCGACATTCTGTCGGGGTCGATGGTTTTGAGTTCTTCCTCAACGGCGGAAGCAACGCGCGGCGCGGGCGCGGGAATGCTGAACAGGGGAAGTCCGGCGCCCATGTCGACGACCTTCTTGCCGCCATTCTGCGGGCTTTCCAGCGTTTTCAAAACGGCTTCCGCGCGTGCGATGACGGCAGGCGGAAGCCCCGCAAGCTTGGCGACATGGATGCCGTAGGAGCGGTCTGCCGTGCCGGGCGCGACCTCGTGCAGGAAGACGATGCTGTCTTTCCACTCCTTGACGCGCATTGTATGGCAGGACAGGCGCGGCAGTTTTTCGGTCAGGCCCGTCAGCTCATGGTAATGAGTCGCGAAGAGGGCGCGGCATTTATTGGCTTCATGCAGATATTCAAGGCAGGCCCAGGCAATCGACAACCCGTCGAATGTCGCCGTGCCGCGCCCGATTTCGTCGAGGATGACGAGGGAGCGCGAGGACGCCTGATTTAAAATCGTCGCCGTTTCGACCATTTCGACCATAAAGGTCGAACGGCCGCGCGCGAGATCATCGGCGGCGCCGACGCGGCTGAACAACCGGTCGATAACGCCGATATGCGCCGACTGCGCCGGCACGAAGGAACCAGTTTGCGCCAGCAGCACGATCAGCGCGTTCTGGCGCAGGAAGGTCGATTTACCCGCCATGTTCGGTCCGGTCAGGAGCCAGAGGCGCGAGGTTTCGGCCAGGTTGCAGTCATTCGCGATGAAATCGGCGTTCTGTTTCCTGAGCGCGCTTTCAACGACGGGATGACGACCGCCTTTGATGTCAAACGTCAGGCTGTCATCAACCTTGGGCCGCGTATAGCTATTGCGCGCGGCAAGTTCCGCCAGCGATGAGGCGACGTCGATAATGGCCAGCGACTGCGCCGTTCTGGCGATGATTTCGCCCTGCGACAAAACTTCTTTCGACAGTTGCGCGAAAAGTTCGAGTTCGAGAGCGAGGGATTTTTCCGCTGCTTCCGAAATCTTGCGCTCCAGCTCCGAAAGCTCGACCGTCGTAAACCGCGCCGCGCTCGCCATCGTCTGGCGATGGATGAACTGACCGGTTGCCGCGAAGAGCTTGTCGGCATTCGCCGTCGAGACTTCGATGTAATAGCCAATGACGTTGTTATGTTTTATCTTCAGCGTATTCACGCCGGTCGTCTGCACATATTGCGCTTGCAACTGCGCGATATGCTGGCGGCTGTCGTCGCGCAATGTCTTCAGTTCATCCAGCTTCGGGGAATATCCGCGCGCTATGAATCCGCCTTCGCGGGTCAATGCGGGAAGCTCGGCGGCAAGCGCGCGCTCCAGCTGGTCTATCAGCGGATGATGCGCGCCCCAGAGTTTCAGCGTATCCAGCGCGGTTTGCAGCCCCTTGGGCAGGCCTGTTTCCAGCGCCGTTTTGCTCTGCATGATCAGGCTGTGAAGCTGCACGGTCTGCGCCAATGTATCGCGTATCGCCGCCAGATCCCGCGGCCCGCCGCGGTCGAGGCTGAGGCGCGCAAGCGAGCGTTCGATATCGGCACAGTGTTGCAGGAAAACGCGCGTCTGCTCGCGAAGTGTTGAATGTTCGAAGAAATAGCCGACCATATCGAGGCGGTCGGCAATATCCTGCGGGCGGGTGAGGGGCATCGCGAGCTGCCGCGCCAGAAGCCGCGCGCCCGCGCCCGTGACCGTGCGGTCGATGGTATGCAGCAGGCTGCCCTGCCTCTCGCCGCTCATGGTGTGCGTCAGTTCAAGGTTGCGGCGCGTGGCGGCGTCGATTTCCATGACCGAACCAGCCGGAAGCTGGCGGGGAGGGGAGAGGCGCGGAAACTTTCCTTTTTGCGTTAGCTCGACGTAATCAATCAAGGCACCCGCCGCCGCGATTTCCGCGCGGGAGAATCCGCCGAAGCTTTCCAGCGTGGAAACGCCGAACAGCTTTTCAAGGCGCTTGCGCGCATTCTCGCTGTCAAAGCGGCTATTGGGCTGGATGGTCAGTTTCGATTTGTAATCGGCAAAGACGTCGAACAGGTTCTCGTTCTGCGTCATTTTTTCGGGCGTCAATATTTCGCCCGGATCGACGCGACCCAGCGTCGCGCCCAGGTCCCGCATCAGGACCGGCTGCAGCGTAAAGTCACCCGTCGACAAATCGAGCCACGCAATCCCCACCGCGCCGCCCACTTCAGCCAGTGCAGCAAGGTAGTTATTGGCGTTCTTTTCCAGCAGCGTGTCTTCGGTCAGCGTGCCCGCCGTCACCACGCGGACGACGTCGCGGCGGACCAGCGCCTTGTAGCCGCCACGTTCCTTCGCTTCCTGCGGCGTTTCCACCTGCTCGCAGATAGCGACCTTGTAGCCGTGCCGGATAAGGCGCGCGAGATAAGCTTCATGGCTGTGCCATGGCACGCCGCACATCGGGATTTCCTCGCCCTTATGCGCGCCGCGTTTGGTCAGCGTAATGTCGAGGGCGGCCGAGGCCTTGACCGCGTCGTCAAAGAACAGCTCGTAAAAATCGCCCATGCGATAGAAAAGCAGGCAGTCCTTATGCTGCTCCTTGACGGCCATGTACTGGGCCATCATGGGCGTCACGTTCACGCCGCTTTCGGGGGCGGCTTCAGTCTGTTGGGCGGGTTGCGGCTGCATGGTCAATTTTTAGTATTTTTCGAAACTCAAGGCAACGGGTTAGGACAAGACTCTCAGGAATCACATCCATCTGTGGATAACCTGGTTAGGCGCTTGGAATTAATAAGAAATACCTGAAGAAAGCCCCAAAACCGCGTTAACGAATTTCCAAATCTGCTTTGCATAGATATTCATCAGTATCTCGAGGCACTTACCACTTCTAACTTGACGTAATTCAAAGAGGTTTTATCATGTAAACAAACTTTTACCATGCAAAAAAGGGTGTGCATGCAGGAACCGGCCAAGGAACCCCAGGAGCACCAGCCTGTCTTCTCGAAGCGCGCCGCCTATGGCCTGAGCGCATCGGCAGTGGTCGGCACAGCCACAATTGCGGTGACCTCGCCGCAGACCTTTGCGGCCGGTCTCGGTTCGGTCGGCATGAGCTCTGCTGTCTTCGTGACGCCCGTCTGGCGCTTTATCAAGCGCGTGAATGAACTTTATACCGATATCTCGATGTATGCCGCCGCAGACTGGGAAAAGCTGCGCGGCCATCATTTCGGCCCCCCCTCGACCGAAAAACGCGAAGCGCTTGCAAAACACAAACCTTCCTTTACGCGGCTTTCCTCCTACGCGGTTCTGGGAGGCACTATCGCTTCTTCCGGGTTCCTGGCGGTTTTTGCGCCCTCGGTGCTTGCGGCCGCCTTCGGTTCCGTCATCGTCAGCGGCGCATCCTTTACCAAGCCCGTCATCGACCTTGTGCGCAAGGTGAATGAGCTTTACGTCGATACCTACAACTACGTCAAAGGCGACATGTCCAAGACGAAAAAGGTGAACATCAAGCCGCTGGTGCAAGACACCAGCCACGAAATCGACCAGAGCATCAGCGCGCCGATGACGGAAAAGAAACACCGTTCGAAAGCGGCGACTTACGCCATTCTGGGTGCAACGGCGCTCGGCGGGGCGCTGCTGGCGATGACGATGCCGTCGCTGCTGGTTGCCGCGGCCGGTACGATTATCGGTAGCGCTATTTCCTACACCGCGCCCGCGCTGAAATTCGTCAAGAAGGTAAACCACGTCTACGACAAGACAGAAGACCACATCATCGACGGTCTCGATAATATTGCGGACAAACTCGACCCTGCCCCCAAACCGCAACCCCAGCCCAGCCTTCCGGGCCCGCCTGCGCAGGGTGAGGCGCTACATATCTCCAAGCCGATGGCCTATGCCATTGCAACGGGAGCGGTGCTTGCGGGTGTCGGCGTCATTGTTTACGCACCGACGCTGATCACCGCTGCTATCGGCGGTATTCTGGGTTCCGCGTCCTCGTTCACGACGCCAGTGCTCAAGCAAGTCGGCAAGGTGAATACCTTCTATGTCGATGCCTGCAAGTACCTGAAAGAAGACTGGCAGCGCATCAAAGGCCCGGCGCCGACGCTGCCCCTGCAAAAGCCGGCGGAGGACAAAGGCGCCGCTGTCACCGTCTCCCTGAAGACGCCGGAGAAAGGCATCTCCGAGGGCTTCAACAAAGCCGCCGAGGGCCCGGCAGCGCCGCAGGAAGCGCCCGTGACGGCCGAATTCAACAGGACCGCGGAAAAGCTTCCCGGCAACGACAACAAGCCTGTGGCGCAGCCTGCCGCCAGCATCAAAAAGCACAACACCCCGAAGATGTAGGGCGTTCGAAGGCCTCCTTGACATAAGCATCAGGCCCCGTATGATTGGCGCGCTTAAAAAACGCCAAAACGACAGGAGGGTGTCATGGCAGAACCAACAACAGAACATTCAACGGAACAACAACAACCGCACGCCCGCGCCAGCAAGGTTGCGAGCTATTTCGCGACCAGCGGCGTCATCTCATGGGGCCTGACCGTGCTTGCCACGGTGCTATACGCGCCGTTAAGCCTGCCGGGCATCCTTTTCATCGGCGCTGGCATTGCTATGGCTGCGACGGAGGGCGGCCGCAACTTCGCGCGCAAGCTGGGCGACCAGCTGGTCGACCTCGGCAACGACTTCATGTCGCACCTGAGCGAAGACGTGGGCCGCCTCGGCAAATGGTGGCACCGCGTGACTGCGCCTAAACCAAAGGCGCCCGTCGTCGCAAAAGGCGCGCCGGAAGCGCCCTCTACCTTCAAGCCCGCGGCAAGCGCGCCTGATTTCAACAACGCTGTGAAGCCGGCCGTGACGAATGATGACGTGAAACCGCCCGTCATACAGCCGGGGCAGGGACCGAAGCCTGTGCTGTAGGCGGTACATAGTTACGCATATGCTCAAAAGAATCAGAAGGCGGGTTTCCGGATCCGCCTTCGTGATTTTTGTAACTTTAAGAAACATAAATAATAGATTGTTTTATAAGAATAAAATTGTCTTACTGTTGTTAATTAAATTGACATATCAGTCATTTCTTCCTATGATGCAATCACCCTCAAAAGAAGGGTAAAGTTCAACAACAGTGAGGCACAGATGTCTGACGTTAAAACCGAAGATACCAACACACAAAGCGGATGGACCTCCGCGGCGATACTTGGGGGCAGCGTGCTTGCAGCCCTTTATGTTCTGCCCGTCGTCCTGCCAGTCGTGTTTGGGCACTTGATTGCAAGCGCTGTCGTGGCTGGCGGCGCGGCTGCCTATGTCGCCTCCAGTGAAAGCCGCCGCGATACGGCAAAGTCATGGTTTTCCAAAATCGGCAAAAGCTACAAAGACGCATTCTCCAACCTGAAAGCGGGCTGGGGCAAGGCAACCGCCTGGGCAGAAGCGAAAGAAGCTGCTGCGAAGGCAGAAGCTCCCGAAGCCGGCGGCACCTCGCCGCTCGCGTCCAAGGAAGCCGGTTCTGACTTCAATGCGACCGGCGCGAAAGTGACCGTGACGCATAAGGTGCCGGCTCCCGCAGCGAAACCCTCGCCCGGACCTGGAATGTAACTGAATTCCCTTAATAAGGGAAAAGACTAGAAGAGCCTCATCACCGGTGTGATGAGGCTCTTTTGTTGCAGCAGCTCCGCCAGATAAAACAGCGGCAGCGGCGCAAACCACCACACGGCATCGCGGATCGCGAAATTGAAGAACTTGGGCTGGAAGGTCAGCGCGGCGGGACAATGATAGAGGGTCAGGTCCGGCAACAGGCGTGGCACACGCGCCTTGAAATCACGGAAGGTTTTGCCGAATTCGCTTTCCAGGAATTTTTCCTCGCGCCCGATCAGGTCGATGTAGATAACCAGGAACCCCAAGAAGACGATAGCCGTCACGGTCAGCGAGGTTGTCGCAAATCCCAGGCCTGCCGCGCCGCAGAGGGAAAAGAAATACAAAGGATTGCGGCAAACCGAATAGGGGCCCCAGGTAATCAGTTCCTTGCTTTTGGCGCCGCCGATGAAAGCCGTCGAATAGACCCGGCCCACGGCGCAGACGCATAGCAGCACGTATCCGGTAAAGCGCATCAGCTCATGCGGCACGCTGCCCGGATCGAACTTTCCCGCGCCGAAAATGCCGAACAGCAGCGCAAGACCGGCGAGGATGCGGGTATACCGCATGCGGCTTTTGTTGAGGTTTCTTGCCATGATTTATTTCGCCTTTACGCAGTAATCGCGGAAATTGTCCATGACCTCGCGCCAGCCCAGGCGATGATCGTCCACCAGCTGCTTGCGCTGGTCGTCGGGGAAAACCTCCCAGCCGGAATGCTGCACATAAACCCGCGTGCCCCCATCCACCTGGGAGAGCAGGAATTCGACGCGCGTCGGCTTCGGCCAGCTTTCGTCCTGCCAGTCGAACTGCAGGCGCACACGGTTTTCGATCGCCGTTACGACGCCGCGTGTGTTATGCGTGCGGCCGTGCCGGTCGGTCCACGGCTCATAGAACTGGCCGCCCTGGCGGCTGTGCAGCAACACGCCCTTGCCCCACCACTTGTGGATATGGTCGTTCTGGGTCAGGCATTCCCAAACGGTGTTCCGCGCCACGGGGATGAACAGGTCGACTTCGATCATTCAAGGTCCTTGAAGGGCGGCAGGGACAGGTAACGCTCGGCCATGCTGGGCACTATGGTGACGATCATCTTTCCTTCCATGTGGGAGCGCGCGCCGACGCTCAGCGCGGCATGGATAGCGGCGCCGGACGAAACGCCGACCGGTATGCCCTCGATCTTCGCGACCTTGCGCATCATCGCGTAAGCTTCGTCGTTGGTTACCGTCACCACTTCGTCAATTAGTTTCGTCTCAAGAATGCCGGGAACGAAACCGGGGCCGATGCCCTGGATTTTGTGGGAGCCAGGCGGCTTGCCGGAAAGAACGGCGCTGTCGGCGGGTTCGACGGCAATCGTCATGAATTGGGGGTTGCGTTGCTTCAACACCTGCGATACTCCGGTGAGCGTGCCGCCGGTGCCAACGCCTGCAATCAGCACATCTGCCTGTCCGCCCGTATCACGCCAGATTTCCTCCGCCGTCGTGCGGCGGTGGATGGCGGGATTGGCCGGGTTGTCGAACTGCTGGGGCATCCAGCTGTTCTTGTGTTCCTTCAGAAGCTCATTTGCCTTTTCGATGGCGCCGCGCATGCCCTTGTCCGCGGGCGTCAGCACAATCTCGGCACCGAATAGCCGCAGCATCTTGCGGCGCTCGAAGGACATGCTTTCGGGCATGGTCAGGATGAGGCGGTAGCCTTTCGCCGCGCAGATAAAGGCAAGCCCGATGCCGGTGTTGCCGGATGTCGGCTCGATAATCACCGTATCCTTGTTCACCTTGCCCTGTTCTTCGCCCGCCTCGATAAGGGCTATGGCCAGACGGTCCTTGACGCTGGAAAGCGGGTTGAAGAACTCGAGCTTCAAAAGAATATCGGCCTTGACGCCATATTCCTTTGTCAGCCGCGGCATGCGCACGAGCGGTGTATTGCCGATGGTTTCCCAGATATGGTTGTAGATTTTCGGCTGCGCTTGCTCGGCTGCTGCCTGCAGATGAGCGACGTTGCCTGATTTGTCTGCTGACATGTGCCGTTCCTTTACGATGCTTTCTTGATGCCCGTCGAGCCGAAGCCGCCCGCGCCGCGCGCCGTTTCATCCAGCTTGTCGACCACGGTCCAGCTGACATGCGCATGGGCTGCGATAACCATCTGCGCGATGCGCATGCCACGCTCGAGGATAAAATTCTCCGAACCGAGGTTGGCAAGGATAACTTTGATCTCGCCGCGATAGTCCGCATCCACCGTGCCGGGAGAATTCAGGACTGTCACGCCGTTTTTCAGCGCGAGACCGGAACGGGGGCGTATCTGCGCCTCGTAGCCTTCGGGAAGGGCGATGGCGAGGCCGGTCGGGATCAGCTGCCGTTCGCCGGGCTTCAGCGTTACAGGCGCATCGACAGCGGCTTCAAGGTCTACGCCGGCTGAATATTCTGTCGCGTATTTGGGAAGATTAAGTCCTTTGGCATGAGACAGTTGCGTGAGCGAGACGGCGATAGATTTGGTCATAATATTCTCCAATGGAAACGGGCCGGGAAGATGGCTTGTCAGGTATGAGCATTTAACCTATAAGGGCCGGCCATTTCAAGAGACGAGGAGCAGGTCCACCTCCTGCTTGTTATGTGAATAGAGCGCTTTGGCCTGCACAAGCGGGGCAAAGTTGATATTCTTCTTGTGGAGGCGGCCAGGGAACAAAGCCATGACATCAAAACCTCAACGCTATTCAAGACTGACGGCAGGCGAACCGGCGCCGTATTTTACGGGCCACGAGACGAATAACCCACGCTATGTCTTCGACACCGCCGCCGGCCGGTACATGATTTTGTGCTTTTTTGGCAGTTCGCAGGAACCGGCGGCAAAGGCTATGTTTTCAGAGGTGCTCGAAAAGCACCGCGGCCTCTTTGACGAAGATAAATTCGCGTTCTTTGGCGTCACCGGCGACCCGCGCGACGAGGCGCAGCAGACGCTGCAGGCAAGCCTGCCGGGCATCCGGTTTTTCTATGACAGTGATCTTGCGATCGCGCGGCTTTATGGCGCCGCGCCGCTGGATGTTCCGGAGCAGGGTGGCCAGATTCCCGTGCATTGCAGGTGGTTCGTGCTCGACCCCACGATGCGCATTCTCAAAATGATCCCGTTCCGCCCGGACGGGCAGGATCGCCGCGACCTGATCGATTACATGCAGTCATTGCCGCCGGTGGCGCGTTTTGCAGGCATTGAGCTGCAGGCGCCGGTTATCTACCTTCCTGGCATTTTTGAGCCGGAACTTTGTCAGGAGCTTATCGGCCTTTACCGCACGACTGGCGGCGTGGATTCGGGATTCATGCGCGATGTCGACGGCAAGACCGTGGAGGTCAGGGATTATGGCCGCAAAAGCCGCCGCGACTACATCATCACGGAAGAGCCTGTCCTGAAAGAGCTCAATACGCGCATCATCAGGCGCATCGTGCCGGAAATAAAAAAGGTCCACCAGTTCACGGTCTCGCGCATCGAGCGGCATATCGTCGCCTGCTACAGCGCCGAGGACAAAGGGCATTTCGCCGCCCACCGCGACGACACGACGAAGGGCACGGCGCACCGGCGCTTCGCCGTGACCATCAATCTCAACCACGAATTCGAGGGCGGCGAGCTGTCGTTCCCCGAATACGGCCCGCGCTCCTTCAAGCCGCCGCCCGGCGGCGCCGTGGTTTTTTCTTGCTCGCTGCTGCACCGCGTGTCGCAGGTCACGAAGGGAGAGCGCTTCGCTTTCCTGCCGTTCCTCTATGACGAAGCGGCGCGAAAGGTGCGCGAGGCGAACATGAAATATCTCGCGACGGCAGGGGAATGATCCGGTAATCATGTCCCGCCAGCACATCCCCGCCATCGGCATTCTGCTGACGCTCGCCGCCTATTTCGTGCTGTCGCTGTTCTCTGCGCTGAACAAGGCGGTGCAAGAGGCGGGGTTCACGGCGGGGCAGGTGATGTTCTTTGACGGCATCGTCGGCTTACTTTGCATGGTAGCCGTCGCCCACAAAAAAAAGGACCTGAAGGGCCTGCGCATGAAAAGCGTGCCTATGCAGCTGCTGCTCATGGGGCTGAACGTCAGCGGCGCGTTCCTGACATTCCAGGCCTATCCGCATATGGCGCTGGTGAGCGCCTACCTGATTTCCTTCATGGGTCCGCTCATCATCACGGCTTTAAGCGCGGCGGTGCTGAAGGAACGCGTGCTGCCGCGGCAGATGGCGGCGATTTTCGTCGGGTTCCTGGGCGTCGTCTTCGCTCTCGGCTCGCATGAGATCATGCTGAACACTGCCGTGGTGAAAATGTTCGCCGGCATCGCGATGTTCGCGGCGGCACAGGTAACCGTGCGCGCGCTGTCGGATACCGAAAGCACATGGTCTTTTCCATTCTATTATTATGCCGGGATGATCGCGCTGTCCGGTCTGCTGTTCCACGGCGAATTCATTATGCCCCATACGCCGCGCGAATGGGGCATGCTGCTGGGCCTCGGCATTCTGGATGCGGCATCGCTGATCATGATTTATCTCGGCCTCAAATACGCGAAGGCCTCGACGGTCGCGCCGTTTCAGTATTCATGCCTGTTGTGGGTGGTGCTGCTCGACATGGTGCTGTGGAACAAGTTTCCGGCTTGGTACACATGGTGCGGGGCCGGACTCGTCATTTTGTCAGGCATATACCTCGCAACCCGGGGCCGCAAGGGATTGAAACGAAAATCGTAAGGTTAAGCGCCGGGCTTTTTGGCTGCCGGTTGCGTTGCGGGTTTGGTTGCCGGCGCTTTCTGTTCGAACACCACTTTGCCGCCGTTGATTTCCGACACCTTCGTCACGGTTGCGGTGCCGTAGTTGACGCCGGGTTGGGCCATTTCAGGTTTGCCGTCTTTCATCCCGCCCATGGGGATCATCATGCCAATGCCGTCGGTGATCTTCTTTTGAATTTCCGGCATCTTCGCGGCGATCTCGGCTTCAGTATACTGCGAAAAGACCTGCATCGCCCCCATCATGATGCCGCCCCGCAGGGAACGCTTGAACTGGTCATCGGTATAGTTGCCCTTGTTGAGCGTCGGCACTTCGATGGTGACCTGGATGGATTTGCCGTCCTTGGTCAGCGCAGTCACCGGACCGTCCTGCGGAATCTGGACTTGTTGTGCAGTACGATCGCGACGTGGACGCTGCTGCTGCTGGCCGTCACGCTGGTCCGCGAATGCTGAATTGGCGGCAAGCGTCAAAGCGCCTGCCAACAGAATCGTGCTGCCGAATTTTGCCATGAATCACACCCTTGATGATTAGTCGTTCTTCTTTTTATAATATCCATATTAACACTTCCCCTAAGGGTGGGCAAAGGAAATGTTAAATTAATCAGGAATATCAATGAGCTCAGACGCGCTTGGCGATTTCAATGGCGAGCCGGGAGCCTCCGCGAATAAGCGCGGTTAAAAGGCGGTAGGCGGGCGCCTGTTCAGCCTCGTTTTTGAGCCCGATATCGTGATGCTGCTCTTCTTCCGCCTTGAATTTCTTTATCGCGGCGCGAAGTTTTTTCTCTCCCGGTTTTTTGGCCAGCGATTCAAGCTGCTCCCGGTAGTGGCCGGAAATGACGTCTTCAACCGCGACCGTACAAGCCATCGCGGCTTCGGGGCCCAGACGCGCGGTAACGGCGCCAAGCGCATAACCGGCGACGTGCCAGAGCGGATGCAACGCCGTCGGCCGTACGCCGCGCGCGACGATTTCCTTTTCGAAATATTCAAGATGCGCGCGTTCCTGCTCCGCCATATGCTCAAGCAGCTTGCGCATTTTGGGATCGTGGCCCAGCACGGCGAGTTGGCCTTCATAAATGCGCTTCGCGCCGTATTCGCCGGCGTGATCGACGCGGATCATGCTCGCGACGTCGTCAGTGCGCTCCAGCGTCGCCTTGTCGCCCGGCAGGCTGCGTTTAAGTTTTCGACGCGGTTTTGACACGTTTGTATCCTTGGATAGCGTTGATAAGAGTGAACCCAGCCATAAAGGTCGAGAACAGGAAGTTATAACCGGTCAGCGAAATGCCGAACAACACGAAGCCAGGCACGCGGCAATCTATGATGGGCCGATTTTTATACCACTCTTTCAGTTCTTCAATTGTAAGGCCTTCGGGCACCGTCGCGCCTTCGCCGCCACAACCTTCGAGAGGTTTCCACCAGCTGTTTTCGACGCCGATATGGAACGCTGACATGCCTATATTCGCCATGAAAGCAGCAACCGCCAGCAGTATCATGACAAAAGTCGCGCGCGGAGATTTTTTCGCAACCAGAAGCCCTGCAATGCCCAGCGCAATCGTCGCCCAATATGGCTTGCGCTGGAGATAACACATGTGGCATGGCAGGATATTGAACCCGTACTGCATCACCAGTGCGGAGCCGAGTGCAAGAATGCTCATGCCCGCCACGAAGAGGGCGAGGTTGCGAAGGTCACAGAAATAATCAAGCAACTTGTTCATATTATATATTTAATAGCGACGAAGCCGCCAATCAAGAGGATCAGAAAAGCCAGCGTTACCAAGCCTAAATGCTTCTCGATGAAGTGTCGGACCGGCGCGCCGTATTTCCACAACAATCCGGCGACGAGGTAAAACCGCATCGCCCGCGCGCCGATAGAGGACAAAATGAAAATCGGCAGCGACATGTTCATCGCCCCGCTCAGGATCGTCAGTATCTTGAAAGGGATTGGCGTCATCCCTTTGGCGAGGATGATCCAGCCGCCATATTCGTCGTATTTCACTTTCAGCTCTTCGTAGCTTTCGAGCGCGCCGTAAAAATCGAGGATATCGTGGCCCCAGGTCTTGATGAAATAATAGCCGATCGCATAGCCGGCCAGCCCGCCGATGACGGAGCTCACCGTGCAGACCGTCGCGTAAAAAAAAGATTTCCTGCGCTCTGCGATGCACATCGGGATCAGCAGCACATCGGGCGGAATGGGGAAGATTGAGCTTTCGATAAAAGAAACAGCCGCCAGCGCCCAGACCGCCTGCTTCGTTTCCGAGAGCCGGATCGTCCAATCGTACATTTTGCGGATAAGCTTCATAATCATGATGTGCGGGTTCTTAAGCGACGTCATTAGTGCATCGCTGCGAGTATATCAAGAAAACTCACCCCGCGCGCCAAACCTCCGCGGAACGGGCGCAACGGCGGGCGGGAAAGGCATTAGTCCGCACAAGAACGCGGAAACAACGCCTGCTACAAGCCATAACAACCTCCTTGGGAAGGCCCCAGACACGCAAATGTGCGCATATTTAAAAAAGGCCCTTCAGCACGTCGAAAAGCCCGCATTTAGCAGGCTTGGAGCACGTTGAGAAGCCTTCGGGAGCACCATTAGCGCACATACTCCGCATGCATCGGAATGCCGGTTTTTGAACGGAGGCGGAGGGGGTGAAAACGGGATAAATATTTTTACATAATTAAATCGTCGGGGGCAACAGTTGGGGGAAGGTGAAGTTGTGCCAATGTCCTTCGGCTTCTATTTTTGCCCCGCGTGGATTTCAAGGGGCGGGACTGGTGGCGAGACGAACGCTCCGCAATACACTCATATTAATTTAAATCTAATCCTTTTGAACTTCTCCAAAAACCCGATAAAAACAATCGCTCCCGAATCCCCGCAAATACCCGAAAACTTTGAACTGCATTCAATGGATTGTTCAGCCTTTTTTATCCGGGTCGGTGATATTCTGAAAGGGTTGAGTCTGGAGAAAAGAACATGGAAACTTTTGTTGTCGTACTGATGATTTCAACGGTTCTGGCCGTGCTTGGAAAAGTCGTGCTGGTGTTCCGCGAAAAACCAAAAACCATGAAGCGGGACCACGACACTTTCCAGCCCGCCCCGAGGATTACGCGGGTGGAATTCGGCAAGCGCAAGCCGCAGGGGATGCCATGAAGCCCGCCCGTGACCAGGACCAGCGTCAAAAGATAAACCACC
>SCTB01000078.1 GCA_004297545.1 Alphaproteobacteria bacterium | reverse complement strand
GCGCATGAAGGAATACGACAAGCGGCATTATTCGGTTTACGGCACACCGACGGATTCCGTGCTCGTCGGCATCCAGAAGGTGATGCATGAATTCCGCCCGCATCTGGTTTTGTCCGGCATCAACCACGGGCAGAACACGGCGGACGACGTGACCTATTCCGGCACCATCGCGGCCGCGATTGAATCGACGCTGATGGGCATTCCCGCCATCGCCTGCAGCCAGGACTACGACGAGGCCGGCGGCAAGCCCGACTGGACCGTCGCGCGCGAATACCTGCCGCGCATCCTGACAGCTTTCCAGGGCAAGAGCTGGGAAACAAACGTGCTGATGAGCGTCAACTTCCCGCATTCGCGCTCCGGCGTGCCGCCGAAGATCCGCGTCGTGAAACAGGGCCACTACAGCATGGAGAAGCAGGAAATGGTCAACTGCGTGGACCCGCGCGGCAGGCCTTATTTCTGGATCGGCCCGCCGCCCCAGCGCGATGAGGAAGACCAGTCGCTCGACATGGGCGCGCTGGCCGCGGGGCATGTCACCATTACGCCTTTGTCCCTCAATCTCACGCATCACCCGACACTGAAGCAACTGGAAGAGGTCTTTAAGTGAGCCTGCTGGCGCGGAAAATCCGCCTGATTATGAAGCTGCGTAAAAGCGGCATCACCGATACTTCCGTGCTTGCCGCCATCGAGCGGGTTCCCCGAGAGGCCTTCATTCCGCCGATGTTCCACGACCAGGCCTATGAAGACATGGCGCTGCCCATCGAGCGCGGCCAGACCATCAGCCAGCCGCTGGTCGTGGCTTACATGACGCAGGAACTGCGCGTGAACGACCGGCACAAGGTGCTGGAGATCGGCACGGGTTCCGGCTATCAGGCCGCGATACTGGCCAAGCTGTGCCGCCGCGTCTACAGCATCGAGCGGCATAAACCCTTGTTGATTTTGGCCGAGAAGAGATTTAACGAACTTAAAATCCGCAACCTGACGGCGAAAATCGCCGATGGCATGAAGGGCTGGCCCGAGCAGGCGCCTTTCGACCGCATCATCGTGACCGCCGCGGCCGCAGCCGATCCGCCGCAGCCGCTGCTGGACCAGATGGCGGAAGGCGGCATCATGATCATCCCGATGGGCCGCGACAAATCGAGCCAATATATTTATCGCATCACCCGGCATGGAAACGAATACCAGTACGAGCAGCTGATGCCCGTGCGCTTCGTGCCTTTGCTGCCCGAGGTCGCCCGCAACGAGCCGGAGCCCGAGTCGCGGGGTGGCGGCAGCGGCGACGGAGAGTTTTTTTTTAGGAACGGACTGGCGCTTCAACCCGCTTGAGGGACGTCCCGATGAAGATAAAACGGCATGCGCTGCTTCTCTCGACCGCTCTCGCGGCTTGGCTGGCGCTGGCCGGAACGGCTGACGCGGTAGCCCCCGTTATCAATATGGGCGTGGGCCCGCCCGCGCGCAACGGCGCGGTGACGGTGCGGCCCGGCGATACGATCGAGAAAATCGCGAAACTATACCGCCTGCCGGTTTCCAGCATCGCCGAGATGAACCACCTGCGCCAGCCCTATCGTCTGTCCACGGGGCAGCGGCTGCTGCTGCCCATGCCGCGAGAGCACAGGGTAGGGGAAACGGATACGCTTTACAGCATTTCGCGCATGTACGGGAAGACTGTCGCCGCCGTCGCCGCTGCGAATAACCTGAAGCCGCCCTATACGCTGCGCAGGGGGCAGGTGCTGCATATTCCTGACGCCAATGGCGCCGTAACTGCCGCTGCCGCCCCTCCGGCGGCAAAGCAACCGGCCAGGGTCGCCGCAAAGGCGACGCCTGCGGCTCCCGCAGCTGCGACGTCATCCGGACACGTCCGGCTGCTCAAAAAGCCGGGACCCTCGGCCTTCACGGAAATGGTCGGCAAGATTGCCGGGAAGCCGAAGAATAACGTCACGTTCCGCACCTCGCCGCTCTATTGCCCAAAGCCCGGCCTGCCGCCGCCGCCCACCGTCTCCACCTCGAGCCGCCCGGGCTTTGTCTGGCCGGTGCGCGGGCAGGTGATTTCGAGCTATGGCCCCAAGGACGGCGGGCTTTACAATGACGGCATCAATATCGCAGCGCCCCGCGGTACGCCCGTGGTCGCAGCCGCCGACGGCACCGTGGCCTATGTCGGCAATACGCTGCAGAGCTACGGCAACCTCGTGCTGATACGCCATTCAAACGGCATGGTCACGGCCTATGCCCACCTGCATACGGTGACGGTCCGGGAAGGCATGAAAATACGCCGCGGCCAGCCCATCGGCGCGGTCGGGTCCACCGGCACGGTTGCGCATGCGCAGCTGCACTTCGAGGTCCGGCACGGCACGGACAGCATCGACCCAAGGCAGTACCTGGGATAATCCACCGTAAAATTCCAGAATTGTCATTCTGAGGGAGCAAAGCGACCGAAGAATCTCCCTGCGACGCGCAGAAAAGAGGGATTCTTCGCTGCGCTCAGAATGACAAAGAAGGGGACAGATTTTACCGGTTCGGCTTGACTTCGTGGTGCGGGTTGGACGGCTCGCGGTCGAACTTGATGGCCGCGCGGGCCGCCAGAAGGGCGTTGATCTGCTCCTGCAGCTTGTAGATATCCTGCATCGTGATCGTCGTATAGGCGTTGATGGAGGACTGCTCCTGCTTGAGCGCGCCGATATCGTTCGCCATGCGGGCGTAATATTCCGGGTCCATGAACCGTTCCTTGGTCAGCGCGAGCATGATTTCGTTATAGCTCGGCTGCTTCGGCCAGTTGGCGTCGGTATTGCCGCTCCAGGCGATCTTTTGCAGGTCGACGCCCGCGCGTTCGCGGATTTCCTTGATCTTGGTGTCGACTTCGTCTCCGGTATTCATCTTGATGGCGGCGCGGCGGGAAATAATGCCGCCGACGACGTCATAGGCGATGTTCTGGATGGACTTGATATGCTCGCGCTTCAGGATCAGCTCCTGGGCGGCGGGCGCCTGCAGGATGTTGTCCGGCAGCACTTCCCATACCCTCGGCTGGATGAGGTTCTGCATGATCGCCTGGACGGCGTGATACTGTTCCGGCTGCGCGAGGTCGATCGAATCCACCAGCAGCACGCCCTCGATATCGATATCGCCGTTCACAAGCTGGTCGGCGGCGGGGGCGGAAGGCGCCTGGCCCGGGCATGCGTTCCAGCCGTTGTTGGAATCGACGTCTAGGAAATATGTGCAGAATTCGCTCCAGCGCGTCTGCTGGTCCACCGCGGGGCTGGTGGCGCCCGGCAGGCCCGGCGCGTTGCCCGTGCGCTTGGCGCCCGAGAAGCGGAAACCGGCCTCGATGGCGTTGGAGGAGCTTAAGGTGCGCGACTGGGCGTGAACGGAAGACGCCGGCACGCATGAATGCTCGTTCGGCATGACGCGCTTCTTCGCATCCAGCTCGTAATCCTGCAGCATCCGGGCGTTTTTGCTCATGTTGTGGCTGTCCATCGCCGTGCCCATCTGGCGCGACTGGTCAACCACGCTGACCGAAAGCTGGGTGGTCATGTCCTTCATCGCCGGCAGCATCTGGTTGTCGAACCAGTCGTTGACGTGCTGGACGAACTGCTCGCCCGCGACATCCCAGAACTTGGTGTCGTTGGTCATCTGCAGGATGTCTTCAGTCTCGATGCAGGGGTCGCCGCCGTTATAGCCGAATGTTCCTGTCAGGGCCGCGTTGCCGCTGCCGCAACCATTGGTCGGCGCAGCGTTCTGGACCGGCAGGGCCTGACCCACGGGGGGCGGCGCCGGCGGCGGAGCGGGCGGAGACGACGGCGGCGGCGCCGGCGGAATCGGGGGTGACGGCGGCAATGGCGGCGCCGGTGGAATCGGCGGTCCGGGCGGAATTGGAACAGGCGCCGGCGGCGGCGGAATTGGAATAGGCCCCGGCGGCGGCGGCGGCGGCACCGGCGGGTTGACGAGAATCGCCGGCGGCGAACCTGTCAGGCCCGTCGGCGTCACGGGGACAGTCATCATCCAGTTTATGCTTGAAGCGTTGTAAAGAGGCGGCGAGATAATCTGGTTGACGTAAAGAATTGAAGCAATCGCAAGGTTGATGCCTGAATTGGCTGTCACGTCGCCGGCCAGCGCCTGCGTCAGAATCGAGCAGGCCTGCGCAAGGTTCGGCGGGCTGCCGGTCAAACCCTGCTGCATCGACAAGAGGAATGTGGCTGCGCTCGCGCCCGTGTAAGGGACGGGGGGGACGGTCTGGGGGTTGTAAAGCAGCGTATTCAAGACGTCAATCGCGCCGGGGTCGCTGTTGCACATCGCGTTATATATAGTCTGAGTCGCCTGGTTGCCGGCCCCGGCCATCATCAGGGAAATAGCGCTGCTGATCGGGTTGACGACGCGGCCGTATACATCCGGATACGCAAAATAGGTTGTTGTGCAAAAGTCTGGAAATCCGTCAAAGTCAGTATCAAAGCACTCCTGCACATAGTTGTTATTGATATAATTGGTCCAATAGGCGGGGCCAATGTAATTCTGAAGAAGGGTCAGGGAAGCCGCGTTCCCCGCCATTGCATTGTTGACTTCGGCGAGCGCAAGTGACATGCAAGTTGGAAAACCGAACAGATCGCACGAGGGGTTTATCTGCTGCCCGACTGTGGTGGCCATTGCGGCAACCATCGTATTAATATCCCAGGCGGTGCCATTTGCGCCGCAGATGCCGATGCAACCCATGTTCGCGCCGGCAGTTGTCGTCGGGTCAAACGGATACGGGAACGGATATCCGATGGCGGTGGCCAGCGCGCCGGGGGCGCCGCTAAATGCCGACTGCAGGGCTGAAAGCGATGGCTGGGCATGCGCCGATTTCGGGGCATAGAGGGAAAAGGCCACAAAGAGGATCATCAAGATTCTTGCGAATCTCGCGGCGATATCTCCTACCCTGTGACAGGGAGTTTTCATGTCCCCCAACCCTGCAGATGCTGCATGGAAACCCTCAGGCAACTCTATCTTTAAATTATATCATAGGGTGCCGATACTTGGGAATTATTTAAAATTTTAACTATTGGAAACAGGGGTACGAAATAATCTGTTAAGTGACTGGGAGAGCTGGCTAATTATGTCCTCTGCCGTCAGCCCGAGACCATAACTGCGCGCCGTTTCTCCGTGCAGCCAGGCCCCCGCGCAGGCCGCCATAAAAGGGGGCATTCCCTGGGCCATGAGTCCCCCGATGAACCCCGTCAGGACATCCCCCGAACCGGCCGTGGCGAGGGTGGAAGGCGCGTTGGTATTGATGACTGCCGTGCCGTCCGGCACCGCAATGATCGTATCGGACCCTTTCAGCAGCACGACGGCATTCGAGAGCTTCGCCGCCTTGCGGACGCGTTCCGCCTTGTGGCCTTCAATCTGGCCGAAAATGCGCGCGAATTCGCCCTCGTGGGGCGTCAGCACATGCTTTGAGGGCGAAAGTTTTGCGAAGAAATCCTTGGGGTTGTCCCTGAAGAGCGTAAAGACATCGGCATCGAACACGGCGGATTTGTTGAAGGCGAAAATATCCTCGACCGATTCCCTCAGGTTGTCGTCGGCGCCGGCGCCGGGGCCCGCAATCACCACGTTTCGCCGCTCGTCGCGCAGGATCGACTTGAATTCCTCGCGCTCGTGCCAGGCGTCGACCATGATGCTGGCGCGATAGGCCTGATAGGTCTGGAGGCTCGGGTGGCGGCTCGCGATGGTCACCAGCCCCGCGCCGATTTTCTGCGCGCCGGCGGCGGCAAGGCAGGCGGCGCCTATGCGGTATTCTCCGCCATATATCACGGCATGCCCGCGGTCGTATTTGTGCGAATCCATACGCGGAATCGGGAAGTCCTTCAGCCAGAGCGCCGGATCGTTTTCAAACACGGCGGCTTTCAGCCCCGCCACCGTCTGGTCTGAAATGCCGATGACAGCAACCTGGATGCGGCCGCAGATGGCCTTTCCGGGCAGCAGCACATGCGCGAGCTTTTTGCGCGTGAATGTCACTGTCAGGTCGGCCGGCAGCGTGCCGGGCGCAATCGCGCCCGTCGTGGCGTCGAGCCCGGTCGGCAGATCCACCGCCGTCACCGGAATTTTCTTCGCGCGGATCTTGTCGAACAGCGTCACAAGTTCCGGATCGAGCGCGCGCGCGAGGCCTGTGCCGAAAATCGCGACGACGACGAGGCCGGTGTCTTTCAGAGAAAGATTCGAGTTCAGGCTTTCGATCTCTCCATCCCATTGCTTGGCCGCCAGAGCCGCGTCGCCCTTCAGTTCGGATTTTTTGACGAGGCAGGCGAGTCTGACCTGCCAGCCGGCTTTTTTCAGCTGCGCCGCCGCGATGAAACCATCGCCGCCGTTATTGCCCGGGCCGCACAGCACGAGGGCAGGGACGGGCTGGAAGCGGTCCTGAATCTGGCGCGCCACGGCGGTGCCGGCCTGCTCCATGAGGCGGATGCCGGGCACGCCGCCCGCAATGGCGGCGGCATCGGCCTGTTTCATTTCTTCTGCGGTAAGGACCTCGAACATGGGGGAAAGTATTGCAGTTTCAACGCCCGCATGCCAGCCGGCACAGAATATTTGACATATTAATACTAATTAGGTAAAACAGCGCAGGCTTGCTCACAGCGGGAGAAAGACCTTGAAATCCGGCGTTGCAGAACTCTTACATGATATTCCCGAGGCCCCGCGCAAAATCGACCCGGCGCGGACCTTCGATGCCATCGTGCAATGGATTTACAGCCAGTGCGTCGCCGAACGGGCGCCCGGGCTCATCATGGGCATCAGCGGCACGGATTCCATTCTGACCTATCTTGCCTGCGCGAAAGCCTTCGAGCGTCTGGCCAAGCCGCATCGCGTGCTGGGCGTTCATTTCACGACGGAAGCCGAAAAGAATAACAGCTGGGTCGTACAGGAAGTCTTTCCGTGGCTGAAAAAAATGGCGCCGCAGGCCCTGCTGGAAATCGACAGCGCTGACAGCGGCCATGACGACCAGATCCGCTGGGGCAAACTGTTCAGCCGGGCGGTTTCAGACACGAATAACCGCGATTCACTCGCCTCGAACTATTATTTCCCCGTCGGCACGCGCAATGCGACGGAAGAGCATCTGGGCACTTACAGCCAGCTTTCCGGCGCCGTCAGCATGATGCCGATCGTCAATATCCTGAAAAGCGAAGTGCTGGATATCTGCGCCTGGCTCGGCGTGCCCGACATCGCGATGCGCAAAAGCTGCGAGGTGGATTGCGACTGCGGGCGCTTTGACGTCGCGGCCGATTACCTGCGCGAAGTGGACCTCTGGGTCATGCATCGCATGGGCATTCTGTCGCGCGGGTACCTCGAGCGGAACATGCCCGCCGATGTGCGCAATGCGGTCATGGAATACGTGATCGAGGAAGAAACGCGCAACCAGTTCCGCCGCCGCACGCCGTATAAACCTTCGGAAAACCTGGTCGTGCTCAACGGCTGAAAATTCCCTTCAAAAAGTTATCCACAGATATTTCTTGACAGAATCGCGCGCGTTTTCCTAGTATGCTCGAATAGAGTATATTTAACGGACGCCGCATCAGAAGAGCGTTTTAAACCCATCTACGAGGAGCAGAGAAGTCATGCCTTGGAGACGCGAGGAAGTTGCGCCTTATTGCTACGAAGACCGATATATACCCGACACCCACGAAAAATTTTACTACAGCTGGGTGGAACGCACACCCGAGGAGAGGGACGAACTATACCACCGCATGAATAACATTCCCTACGACGATGCGCCCGAGCCGCGCAGCAGCGTGGCGGACGCAGAACGGGCGGACATGCAGCGCCGCGCCTATCCGGAGAAGAAGGAACCGGAGAAGAAAGAGCCCGCGGACGACGGCAAGATTCATCTGATGAAACCGCTGCAGTTGCAGCATAAGGACGCTGCAAGTAAGCCCAAGAAACAAGTCCAGCCCAAGAAACAAGCGGGAGGCCATGGCCCGCGCCACTAAAAAGGTGAAAACACGTTCCATGGGCCCGACGCTCTTCGGGGCGGAGGCGCTCATGGAACAGTGGCTTGCGCATGCAACGGATACGCAGCTTCCCGATGTAATTACGCGATTGCACGAATGGGCGCTGGCCCACCGTGACCGCGGCTTCTACCGTTTCGCCAATTATTTCGACCAGGCGCAGACGGAAATCGACGCGGCCACAAAATTATTCCGCCAGCATCGCGGAAAGCTGTGCCGTCCGAACGGAAGCGACCATTACACCCAGTTGCATCTTTTTCTGCTCTACGACTGCCTGATCCATGTGGGATCGCTCCGGCACAAGGACCGGACGGTCTGCTACCTCGACAAGCCCGCGCGCCGGCAGGAGTTTCACGGCATCGCGGAGGTGGTGGCCGACGAAAAATGGCACAAGCGCCTGCTGAACTATGTCGTGCATGAGGGCGTGCTGAAGATCAACGACAAGCGCTTTTACCATACCGAGCTGGCCCATGGCGAACCCGTGGACTATGCGGGGGAGATCGTCATCCTGCATCACCGCGGTCGCCCGACCGTGCTCATCAACAACCAGTCCGGCCATTACCGGCCGGAAGCCGAGGGCATCTATATCGCCACCGACCTTGTGGACGAGGGGCTGTCACAGCTGAAAGGGCCGAAAGTGCGCGTGACGCTGGTGCAGGGGACATTGGCCGGGCATGTGCCGGCGACGAAGAAGAAGGGGGAGGTGTAAGTGGGGCGACCGATGGGGATTGAACCCACGACATCTTGGACCACAACCAAGCGCTCTACCACTGAGCTACGGCCGCCATAAGGAAATTTTTGTACCTGACTTAATTATAGCACGTCAAGTTTATATAATATTTCTAATCCGTAAGGTCATCCCTCGCGGAATTGTGATGGGGAATATATCATAAAAATATCCCGTCCTGCCTAAAAAATGTGCAGACGCCCAAAAACAGGGCATATCCGTCGTATTTCGTTCATAAAATATTAAGATATTTCAGCTATTTATATCCAACTTCCATCTGGCATGACTCATGCAATCAAGAAGCGACTTTTTAAAAGGGCGCGGAATGAAAAAGATTGAGGCGATCATCAAGCCATTCAAGCTCGACGAGGTGAAGGAAGCCCTTCACGAGGTCGGGGTGCAGGGCATGACCGTGACCGAGGTGAGGGGGTTCGGCCGCCAGAAGGGCCATACCGAGCTTTACCGCGGTGCGGAATACGTCGTCGATTTCCTGCCCAAGGTCAAAATCGAGGTGGTCGTCGAAAACGGCCAGGTCGATGACGTGATCGAAGCCATCACGCAGGCGGCCCGCACGGGGCGCATCGGAGATGGAAAGATTTTTGTGACGCCTGTGGAGAACGTGATCCGGGTCAGAACCGGAGAGCGGGGCAAAGAGGCGATTTGACGCGAACAGCAAAACCAAAACGGCCAACAAGGGAGAGATAAAATGGCTAAATCAACTGCAAAACTGAAAGTGGCGAAAGCACCCGCAAAGGCGGCGCGCGGCGGCCAGAACTACAGCGATTTCTTCAAGCTCATCAAGGAACACAATATTGAATACGTGTCGTTCCGCTTTACCGACCTGCGCGGCAAGCTTCAGCACACGGCGCAGCATGTCTCGACGGTGAACGAGGACCTGCTGGAAGACGGCATCATGTTCGACGGCTCGTCGATCGCCGGCTGGAAGGCCATCAATGAATCCGACATGATCCTGCAGCCCGATATCTCGACCGCCGTGCTCGACCCGTTCTCGGCGCAGCCGACGCTTGATGTGTTCTGCGACGTGTTCGAACCCTCGACCGGCCAGCCTTACAGCCGCGACCCGCGTTCCATTGCGAAAGCGGCCGAGAAATACCTGAAGTCGACCGGCATCGCCGATACGGGCTTCTTCGGCCCTGAAGCTGAATTCTTCATCTTCGACGACGTGCGCATCGAAGTGTCGATGAACCGCGTTTCTTACGAAATCGACAGCATGGAAGGCCCCTATAACTCCGGCACCGAATACGAAGGCGGCAACATGGGCCACCGTCCGGGCATCAAGGGCGGCTACTTCCCCGTGCAGCCGGTCGACTCATCCAACGACATGCGCGGCGAAATGACCTCCGTGCTGGCGCAGATGGGCGTCCCGGTGGAAAAGCACCACCATGAAGTCGCCCCGGCGCAGGTCGAACTGGGCGTGAAATATTCCACGCTCGTCAATTCGGCCGACAACATGCAGTTGTACAAGTATGTCGTTCATAACGTGGCGCATGCTTACGGCAAGACGGCGACCTTCCTGCCCAAGCCCGTCTACGGCGACAACGGCTCGGGCATGCACGTGCACCAGTCCCTGTGGAAAGCGGGCAAGCCGCTGTTCGCGGGCTCGGGTTACGCGGATCTGTCAGATACCTGCCTTTACTACATCGGCGGCATCATCAAGCACGCAAAGGCGCTGAACGCCATCACCAACCCGACCACCAACAGCTACAAACGCCTGGTGCCGGGTTATGAGGCGCCCGTCCTGCTGGCTTATTCCGCCCGCAACCGTTCGGCCTCCTGCCGCATCCCTTTCGCGGCAAGCCCGAAAGGCAAGCGCGTGGAAGTCCGTTTCCCGGATCCGGCTGCCAACACCTACCTTGCCTTCGCAGCGATGCTGATGGCGGGTCTGGACGGCATCCAGAAGAAGATCCACCCCGGCGACGCGATGGACAAGAACCTCTACGACCTGCCGCCCGACGAGCTCTCGGAAATCCCGACCGTCTGCGGCAGCCTGCGCGAGGCTCTCGATTCCCTGCGCGACGACCACGACTTCCTGCTCAAGGGCGGGGTCTTCACGAAGGACTTCATCGAGGCTTATCTCGACCTGCGCTATGCGGAGCAGAAAGCCTATGAGACCATGCCGCATCCGATCGAGTTCGCGATGTACTATTCGGTCTAAGACTTTACGAGCCATAGACTAAAAAAGCCGCCCCCGGTTCTCCTTCCGCGGGGCGGCTTTTATTTTAATTATCCTCCCCTTTTGGGGGAGGAGGGGACCCGCCGCATTATATGCGCATGCGTGCGACGGTAAGGTTGGGGGTACTTCGTGCAATTAAGACAGATATAGTTTTGGTGGCACGAAGTACCCCCATCCTCCCACGCGCTTCGCGCGCGGGCCCCTTCTTCCCCCAAAGGGGAAGAGGAATATCACTTAATCGACTTGATCACTTCCTGGAACGACTGCACGTTGCGGCCCCACATGGCGAGCTCGTTCGTTTCCTTGGGCGTGAAGAGGAAGGCGAAGACGTACCATTCCTTGTCGCCGAGGACGACGAGGTGGATTTCCTGCGTGGTCGGGATCTTCGCGGCCTTGCTGATGACGTCGTAAACCTCGTACCGGTTGAACACGAAGCGCCCGTAGGCGTCCGACTTGCCCGTCGACAGCATCTTCTTGAATTCAAGGCTCATCGTTTCGGTGAAGTATTTGCGCATGTTGTCGATTTCAGACATCAGGTCGGTCACGCGCTGCCGGCGGATGGCGAGGATGCGGATGTAACCCTGCGTGACGGCATAGCGCCCGACGTCCTGGCCGGGCCTGAAGTTCCTGAGTTCCACAATCAGGCGGTTCATGTCGCGGAAGTCGGGGTTCGAGACTTTCCACGAGGCCGGATAGTTGTACTTGATGGAGTCGACCAGCGTGAATACTTTCTGCTCTTCGATGGATTCATCCTTCGGGTAGAGCAGCTTGAAGCTGTCGATGGATTTCTTCTGCAGGTATTGCAGGTAGGCCCGAAGGTTCAGGGGGCTTTCAAATCGCGCCGTGACGACGAAAGAGCCGCTGATGCGCGCGGCAATATAGCAGAACTTGGAGGAGCCGTCCGACGACGTGATATAAGCGGCCGCGGCGCTTCGGTTGTTGATCTCGGTCACGTCGCCCTGCGGGAGAAAGCCGCTGGTCGTCAGGTAGTTCTTAAGCCAGTTGCGTGCCGAGATCTCGTAATCCAGTTTCAGCACCTCGACGGTCGCGGTCGCGAATTGCGTGCCGATCATGGGGCTGCGAAATATCGCCACGGGACCGGTGATTCTGGCGCCCACGTCGCCGGAGGTCGACACAACGGTGTCTTCCGCCGTCCAGTCGGCGGGCAGGTAAAGCTCGAATTCCAGGTCCGCCCTGTTGTAAGGCATCATGCTGTAGGCTTTGGTCTTCTTGGCGAAGGTCGGGTCGTCGTGGATTTCGTGCACCTGCGCCTGGGCCTGCGGCTTGGCGTCCTCGCCGAAGCCGAAGAGGACGGGCAGCGCCTGCATGCGCAGGGCGGGGAGGGCGCCGGTATGCGCTGCGAAGGCGAACCCGGCGGCGCCGGCGATCAAGCCGATGGCGAGAAGGGGGATGATCAGTCTGCGGACGGCGGTTTTCATGATTGCTTGTCCTTTATGATTTCAGGCCGGCGAACGGGGATCGGCTTGCGATCCTCGTCGATGGCGACGTAGGTGAATTTTCCTTCGGTGACTTTGCGGGCGTCGCCGGCGCCGATGCGCGAGCGCGCCCAGCTTTCGACGCTGATGGTGATGGAGGTATTGCCGATCCGTTCGACCCGCGCGTAGCAGCTGACTTCGTCGCCGACATGGACAGGAGACTTGAAGCTCATGGCCTCGATGCCGATTGTCGCGATCCGGCTGTGGGCCGCCTGGGTCGCCACGACAGCGCCGGCCAGGTCCATCTGGGCCAGCATCCACCCCCCGAAAATGTCGCCATTGGCGTTGGCATCCTTCGGCATGGCTATGGTGCGCAGGGCAGGACAGCTGTCGTAATCCGGCTTGTCGCGGGACATGTTTCTCCTTCAAAAATCTGGCAAAATTGTAGACTTACCCCCGATATATAATATATAACGCGCAAACCCCTTCTGTCCAAGGTTGCGTTAAGCCCCTGAAATGCGTAGATTACGGAGATTATGAGGGAATCCTTGAAAAAGACGTCAGCCAGCGCCGGCTCCAGAAAAGGCGACTATTCAGCCGCAGACATTGAGGTACTGGAGGGCCTTGAGCCCGTTCGGAAGCGTCCCGGCATGTACATCGGCGGTACAGATGAACGCGCCATGCACCATCTGGTCAGCGAAATTCTGGATAATGCGATGGACGAGGCCGTCGCCGGCCATGCCACGCGCATCGAGATCAGCCTCAAGCCCGGTAATGAAGTTACGATTAGGGATAATGGCCGCGGTATCCCCGTCGACAATCACCCCAAGTTTCCCGGCAAGTCGGCCATGGAAGTCATCTTCACGACCCTGCATTCGGGCGGCAAATTCAGCGGCAAGGTTTACAACACCTCCGGCGGCCTCCACGGGGTCGGTTCCTCGGTCGTCAATGCGCTGACCAGCGAGCTGATCGTGCAGGTCGCGCGCGAGAAACAGCTTTACCAGCAGACCTACAGCAAGGGCCACGCCACCAGCAAGCTGAAGAAGCTGGGCGCGACAAAAGAACGTGGAACAACAGTCACTTTCGTGCCGGATATTGAGATTTTCGGTGACAAGGCGCGGTTCAGTCCGCTGACCGTCTACAAACTCGCCCGCTCGAAGGCCTATTTGTATCGCGGCGTCGAGATTCAATGGAACTGCGACGAGAGTCTGCTGAAGGATACTGGCGGCGTTCCGGTTGAGGAAATTATCAAATTCCCAAACGGGATACTGGATTATCTTTACTCTCTGGTTGAAGGCAAGACATCGCTGACGCCGCGGCCTTTCTACGGCTCCCTCGATTTTCCGGATGGTGAAGGCAGATGTGAATTCGCCGTGGCCTGGACGGAAGAGGAAGAGCAGGGGTTCTTAAGCTCCTATTGCAACACCATCCCCACGCCCGAAGGCGGCACGCATGTTTTGGGCCTGCGCTCGGCCCTGTCGCGCGGGTTGAAAAGCTATGCCGATCTTATCAATAACAAGAAGGCAGGCATCCTGACACCTGACGATATCTTCGGCTCCGCGACCGTGCTTTTGTCCATTTTCGTGCGTGATCCGCAGTTCCAGGGACAGACCAAGGAAAAACTGACCTCGCCGCAGGCGACCCGTCTTATCGAAGGCACCGTAAAGGACAATTTCGAACACTGGCTGACGGGCGACAACAACGCCAGCAAGTACTTGCTTGATTATCTTATACAGGTGGCTGAAGAACGCCGTCGCGCCAAGGACCAGCAGGAAATGTCGCGCAAGTCCGCGACCCGCAAGCTGCGTCTGCCCGGCAAGCTCGCGGACTGCAGCAGGAAATCGTCCGATGGCACTGAAATATTCATCGTCGAAGGCGATTCCGCCGGCGGCTCCGCCAAGCAGGCCCGCAACCGGGAAACGCAGGCCATTCTCCCCCTGCGCGGCAAGGTACTGAACGTCGCCAGCGCCACCTCGGACAAAATCCGCGGCAACCAGGAAATAGCCGACCTTATCCAGGCGCTGGGCTGCGGTACGGGCAAGGATTTCAACATCGACAAGCTGCGGTATGAGCGCGTCATCATTATGACCGATGCCGACGTCGATGGCGCCCACATCGCCTCGCTGCTGATAACCCTGTTTTACCAGGAAATGCGCCCGCTGATCGAGCATGGCGCCCTTTACCTGGCCTTGCCGCCGCTGTATCGCCTGACGGCGGGCGGGGAGTCGGTCTATGCGCGGGACGATGCGCATAAGGATGAACTGATGAAAACCGTCTTCAAGAGCAAGAAGAAGGTCGATATCAGCCGCTTCAAGGGCCTTGGCGAGATGCCTGCTGCGCAGTTGAAAGAGACGACCATGGACATGAACAAACGCGGCCTGCTCAGGGTCGTCCTGCCGGAATCCGAGCGCAGCGACGATGCCTTCAAAAAGGCGGAAGGGGGCACGGCCCAGCTGATTGAGCGCCTGATGGGCAAGAACCCCGAAGCCCGCTTTGAATTTATTCAGGAAAACGCAAAATTCGCGCAAGATATTGATATATAACTGGTTTTGCGTTAGTTTTTG